>CAKTDK010000055.1 GCA_934541205.1 uncultured Eubacteriales bacterium | reverse complement strand
ATACAGTATTCAAAAGGCGATTTTAACGAAGCAATTATTTTGTCTGTTCAGGGAGGTTGGGACACTGACTGCAACGGCGCGACAGTAGGCTCGGTAATGGGCGCTTTCTGCGGTGAGAAAGGTATACCGGACAAATGGAAAAAGCCTCTTAATGACACTCTTTATTCAAGTATACCGGATTTTCATCCTATCGCAATTTCCGAAGTTGCTGAAAGAACATATAAACTTTTCAAAAAAATAAATGAATAATTTATTGACAAAAGACTTTAAATGTGATTTAATATAAAAATAAAACTGATGAAGAGGATATAAAGGCTTTTAAGGGATTAAAAGAGAGCTGGTGACGGTGGAAATCCGGCAGTTACCTGATTGTTCAATGGACCTCTGAGGGTACAGGGAAAAACTTATGTTTAGTATCTGTAACGTTTAACCTGCGTTAAAGGATTTAAGATGGATGATTTTATATTATCAATCAAGGTGGTACCGCAGGTATTGTTTTTTAAATACAACGCTTGTCCTTGGAAACAAGGGCAGGCGTTTTTGTTATTTTAGGAGGAGAAAAAATGAAAAAAAGAATTTTAGCATTGATACTTGGAGTTGTTATGACCGCTTCATTATTAACAGCTTGCGGAAATGGTGATACCGTTTCGGAAGAAAAAGAAAGTTCAGGTGAAAAACATTATAAAATAGGTGTTGTTCAGATCCTTGAACATCTCTCGCTGAATACTATACGTGATTCAATTGTTAAGCAGTTAAAAGACAGCGGATTTGATGACAGCAATACAGAGATAATACTCAAAAATGCGCAGAATGATATGTCAAATATGAATATGATATGCAATCAGTTTGTTTCGGAAAAAGTGGATATGATAATTGCTATTGCAACTCCGTCAGCCCAGTCTGCAATGGCTGTGACAACAGATATTCCTATTGTATTTTCAGCAGTTACAGATCCTGTTGCTGCAAAAATAGTTGAAAATCCAGAAAAGCCTGAAGCAAACATTACCGGAACATCAGACCTTATTCCTGTTGACCAGATGTTTATGCTTTGCAAAAAATTAACACCCGACGTAAAAAGATTTGGATTTTTATATTCCGCAGGAGAAGACAATTCAGTTTCTGTAATTGAAGAAGCAAAAAAATACGCTGATAATAACAATTTTACTTATGAAGATAAAAAAATCAGTGAAATATCAGATTTGGAACAGGCTATTACTTCTCTAAAAGGAAAAGTTGATGCAATATTTATTCCTATAGACAATACAATCGCAAGCGCAATGGAAAAGGTAAAAAGCGTTGCAAATGAAATGAAAATACCTGTTTATGTTGCGGCGGATTCTATGGTAAGCGATGGAGGATTTGCTGCGGTAGGTATAAATTATGAGGATTTGGGAAAAGAAACTGCAAATATGGCTGTAAAAATTTTAAACGGTGCGGCTGTTTCGGAAGTTCCTGTAAAATATATGGATAATTTTAAAACATATATTAATACAGAAACTGCTGCTTCGCTTGGAATTAATATTCCCGATGAGATTAAAAATGACAGCAGTACGGTTTTATTTCCGCAAAAATAATTTTGAAATTGAGGTAATGTAATGTTTACGGTTGCAGTAGAGCTTGGACTTATATATGCTATAATGGCAATGGGCATTTTTATAACCTACAGAATACTTAATATACCTGATTTGACGGTAGACGGAAGCTTTGCTTTGGGAGCGGCGGTTTCAGCGGTTTTTGCCGTAAACGGAAATGCGGTTTTAGGTATAATTTTGGGAACGCTTGCGGGATTGTTGGCCGGAGCTTTTACTGCATTTTTACATACTGCTTGTAAAATTCAGCCTATACTTGCAGGAATCCTTACAATGACAGCGCTTTATTCAATAAATCTAAAGGTAATGGGGAGTAAACCCAATATTTCAATTCCCCAGAAACAAGATACCGTTTTTACTTTTTTTCAAAATGTTTTCGGTAAGCATGAAGGAATAATATTTTTATCTGCTGTAATAGTTGTTGTTTTGACTGCTTTAATAGTTATCTTTTTTAAAACCAAGCTGGGACTTAGTATAAGAGCTACAGGAGACAATGAAGATATGGTAAGGTCTTCTTCCATTAACACAAATGTTACTAAATTCATTGCCATATCTTTTGCAAATGCACTGGTAGGATTATCGGGAGCTTTGATTGCTCAGCAGCAAAGATTTACTACAAATACTATAGGTACGGGTATGGTAGTTATAGGTATTGCTTCGCTTACCATAGGAGAGGTAATATTCGGAAGAAGAAATATTTTAATGAATATTATATCTGTTATTGCCGGTGCGGTTGTTTACAGAATAATTATAAGTTTCGTGCTTTCTACGAGATTTGATCCGGAGGATTTAAAGCTTATATCCGCAGTTATTATAATAATCGCTATGGTAATTCCAGTTATAAAGTCAAAAATAGAATTGTCAAGACAAAAGCACAGAAAAGAAGGCGGTGAGCCTAATGCTTGAGCTTATTAATATAAACAAAACCTTTAATAAAGGAACAGTCAATGAAAAAAAGGCGATTTCTTCTTTGAATTTTAAAATGGAAAAAGGCGATTTTGTAACGGTAATCGGCGGGAACGGCGCCGGAAAATCCACAATGTTAAATTTGATTTCCGGAACGATACTTCCGGACAGCGGAAAAATATTTTTGGATAATGCCGATATAACGTATAAAAAAGAGCATAAAAGGGCCAAAGAAATAGGAAGGCTTTTTCAGGATCCTTTAAAAGGCTCCGCACCTTCTATGACTATTGAGGAAAATATGTGTCTTGCTTTTGCAAGGGGTTCAAAAATCGGAATAACGATTGGAACTAGTAAAAAGGACAGAGAAATGTTTAAAGAAGCTTTGTCAATGCTTAATCTTGGACTTGAAAACAGATTAAAGACGAAAATGGGACTTTTATCCGGCGGACAGCGTCAGGCGGTAACTCTTTTAATGGCAACTTTGACTACTCCTAAGCTTCTTTTGCTTGACGAACATACTGCGGCTCTTGATCCGGCGACTGCTGAAAAGGTTCTTGATATAACCGAAAAAATTGTGGGAGAAAATAAAATTACTACTTTAATGATAACCCATAATATAAAATCAGCTCTTGATATAGGAAACAGAACTATTATGATGAACAACGGAGAAATAGTTTTGGATATCAGCGGAGAAGATAGAAGAAATATGTCTGTTGAAGATGTTTTAAACCTTTTTAAACAAAAAAGTAATGAAGAACTTGACAATGACAGAATGCTTCTTGTTTAAAGTTTTATAAATTTCTATTGACTTATGTAATAAAATGTTTTATAATTAATAAAATTAAAAGATCCTTTAATTTGGTCCCGTGAGGCTGATAAGGTGGTTATATTTTATGTTGTTGTATAGCCTTATACTATCCTTATGGGAGTATAAGGCTTTTTTGGAGGAAAAAATGGAAAACTGCAACATAATTATGGATGACAAAGCTATATCAAGAGCTATTACCAGAATATCTTTTGAAATAATAGAAAAATTTAAGGGTACGGAAGATATTGTTATATTGGGAATTTTAAAAAAAGGCGGGATTTTAGCTGACAGAATAGCAGAAAAAATGTCAGATATAGAAAAAACGGAAGTTTTAAAAGCTTATATAGATGTTACAAATTACAGAGATGATATTGAAGAAAAAAACAAGATTGAAAAAACCTTCAGTACAAATATAAACGTTCAGAATAAAATAATTGTTTTGGTAGATGATGTGCTTTATACCGGGAGAACCGTAAGAGCAGCAATAGATGCAATTATGGATACGGGAAGGCCGAAGGTTATAGCTCTTGCGGCTTTGATAGACAGAGGACACAGAGAACTTCCCATAAGACCTGACTTTGTAGGAAAAAATCTTCCTACGTCAAGGCAGGAAAAGGTAAAGGTAAATTTTTATGAATTTGACGGTAAAGAAAATGTTGAAATTATTAAGAGGTGAAATATGAAAATTATTCTTAAAAACGGAAGAGTTATAAATCCTGAAAATGATTTTGACTGTATTTGTGATTTGATGATTGAAAACGGCAAAATTTTAAAGATAGAAAAAGATATAAAAGAAAACGCAGATAAAATTATTGATTGTACAGATTTGATTGTCGCTCCCGGATTTATAGACATGCATGTTCATTTGAGAGAACCGGGTTTTGAATACAAGGAAGATATAATTTCCGGAACGAAAGCGGCGCTGGCAGGAGGCTTTACTTCAGTCGCTTCAATGCCCAATACTTTGCCGGTATCCGATAATGAAGAAACTTTAAGATATATTTTGGATAAAGCAAAAAAGGCGGATAACTGCAATGTTTATCCTATAGCTTCAATAACAAAAGACCTTTCAGGTGAAAAACTTACTGATTTTGAAAATTTGAAAAAATGCGGGGCAATAGCTTTTTCCGATGACGGACGTCCGGTTGAAACATCTTTTACCATGAGGGAAGCCGTAAAAAAGGCAAAAGAAATACAAAGCGTTGTGATTTCTCACTGCGAAGATATGTCTTTGGTAAAAGGCGGCGTTATAAATGAAGGAATAACGGCAGAGAAGCTTAAAGTAAAAGGGATACCAAATCTTGCAGAAGATATTATGATAACAAGAGAAATTGCAATAGCAGAAAGTGAAAATGCCCATGTTCATATAGCTCATGTAAGTACAAAAACAGGAGTAAATTTTATAAGAGATGCAAAAAAAAGAGGAATAAAAGTTACTTGTGAAACCTGCCCTCATTATTTTTCACTTACGGAAGAAATGGTTTTGGAAAAAGGAGCAAATGCAAAAATGAATCCTCCTTTAAGAACAAAAGAGGATATGGAGGAAATAAAAAAAGGACTTGCCGATAAAACCATAGACTGCATAGTTACGGATCACGCTCCTCACAGCATTGATGAAAAAAGCAAAGGTTTGGAAAAGGCTCCTAACGGTATAGTAGGGCTTGAAACCTCTCTGGCTGTTTCTATAACTTATCTTGTTAAACAAGATATACTGACAGTAAATGAACTTATTGAAAAAATGAGCTTTAATCCGGCAAAAATTCTCGGAATAAAAAAAGGAAGTTTAAAAGTCGGAGCTGATGCTGATATTACAATAATTGACGAAAATTATAAATGGACTGTTGACAGCGGTAAGTTTTATTCAAAAGGAAAAAACACGCCTTACAATAACAGTGAGCTTTTCGGAAAAGCAAAATATGTTATTGTAGACGGTAAAATAAAAGTTGAAGATTATAAACTTGTTTAAAAGGAGATAAAAGTATGTCTATTAAAATTTTGTGTGACAAAATAATTGAAAAACAAAATCCTACCGTTGCAGGACTTGATCCAAAGCTGGATTTTATACCTGAATATATTTTAAACGAAGCTTTTGAAAAATACGGAAAAAATCTTGAAGGCGCCTCTGCGGCAATATTTGCTTTTAATAAAGGTCTTATTGATGAACTTTGTGATATTGTGCCGGCAGTAAAGCCTCAAAGTGCTTATTATGAGATGTATGGATATCATGGAATAAAAGCGCTTTATGACACTATACAGTATGCAAAAGACAAAGGATTGTACGTTATTTTGGACGGAAAGAGAAACGATATAGGAACAACAGCGGAAGCTTATGCAAACGCATATCTTGGAAACACTGATGTATGCGGAGAAAATTTTACCGCTTTCGGTGCAGATAGTCTTACGGTAAACGGATATCTTGGAACAGACGGAATTTCACCATTTATAGAAAAATGCGATAAATTTGAAAAAAGCATATTTGTACTTGCTAAAACTTCCAATCCTTCGTCGGGAGAACTTCAAGACAAAAAAATCGGAGAAAAAGAAATATATTCTCAGATGGCTGATATGATAGAAAATTGGGGAAATCATAATATAAATGAATACGGTTATTCAAATGCGGGAGCAGTAGTCGGAGCAACATATAAGCACCAGCTTTTACAGCTTAGAAAGAAAAATAAATCGGTATTTTTCCTGGTGCCTGGATACGGCGCTCAAGGCGGCGGCGCAGAGGATGTTGTTCCTGCTTTTGATGAAAGAGGACTTGGTGCAATAGTCAATTCCTCAAGAGCAATAATGTGTGCATATAAAAAAGGCGGATATGATGAAAAAGATTTTGCAAAAGCCGCTAAAGATGAAGCGTTAAGAATGAAAAATGAAATAATTAGTAAAATCGGTAAAATAGGCTGATTGCCGGGAGGAAAAAATGAAAGCATATTTAATTTTAGCAGACGGCAGTATTCTTGAAGGCGAAGGTTTCGGAAAAAAAGGTATAAGTGTTGGAGAGGTGGTTTTTAACACCGGTATGACAGGTTATCAGGAGGTTTTGACCGATCCTTCATATTTCGGACAAATAGTTACTATGACATATCCTTTGATAGGAAATTACGGTATAAATTCTATTGACATGGAATCGGAAAAATCCTTTGTAAAGGGATTTGTTGTAAGAGAATTTTGTGATAAACCATCAAATTTCAGATGCGAAAAGACTTTAAATACGTTTCTTGAAAGTCAAAACATTATCGGAATTTCAAATATAGATACGAGGCATCTTACAAAAGAAATCAGAGAACGCGGAGTCATGAACGGAGCCATAATTCACGGAGTTGAATTTTCAAAAGACGATATTCTTGATGAAATAAATTCTTATGTAATTTCTGACGCCGTAAAAAATACTACAATAGACGGTATACAGCATTATAAAAGCGAAAAAGGAAATTACAAGGTTTGTCTTTTTGATTTCGGTTATAAAAAGAATATACTTAATTCACTCTTGAAAAGAGGATGTGACGTTGACGTTGTAAATGCTTTTGAAAATCCTAAAAATGTGCTGGAAAAAGATTACGACGGAATAATGCTTTCAAACGGTCCGGGAGATCCTTCCGAGAATGTTGAGATAATTGAAAATCTAAAAGTTTTGTTTAATGGGGATAAGCCTATATTCGGCATTTGTCTCGGACATCAGCTTATGGCTTTGTCACAGGGAGCAAAAACAGAAAAATTAAAGTATGGTCATAGAGGAGCAAATCACCCGGTAAAAGACATTTTAAAAGACAGAACATACATAACAAGCCAAAATCACGGATATGCGGTTGTGGGAGATACGGTTGATAAAAATATCGGAGACGTTTCTCACATAAATGTAAATGATGGAACGGTAGAAGGGGTCAGATATAAAAATAAAAATATATTTACCGTACAGTTTCATCCTGAAGCTTCACCGGGACCGATGGATACAGGATATTTGTTTGATGAATTTATAGATTTAATGAAAGGCGGAAACAAAAATGCCGAAAAATAAAGATATAAAAAAGGTTTTAGTTATCGGATCCGGACCTATAATTATAGGACAGGCTGCTGAATTTGATTATGCGGGAACACAGGCTTGCAGAGCTTTGAAGGAAGAAGGACTTGAAGTTGTTTTGGTAAATTCAAATCCTGCAACTATTATGACGGATAAAAACATTGCAGATAAAATATATATCGAGCCTTTAACTATACCTGTTGTGAAGAAAATAATTGAAAAGGAAAAACCGGACAGCGTACTTCCTACCTTGGGCGGCCAAACGGGTCTTAATCTGGCTATGGAGCTTGCTGAGGAAGGATATCTTGAAAAAGCCGGAGTAAAACTTTTAGGCGCTAACGTTGAAACAATTAAAAAAGCAGAGGACAGACAGGCGTTTAAGGACACTATGCTTGAAATCGGCGAGCCTTGTATTGCATCAGATATTGTTCACAGCGTCGAATCTGCTGTAGAATTTACAAATACTATAGGGTATCCCGTAATTGTAAGACCTGCCTATACTTTGGGAGGAACCGGAGGCGGAATTGCCTATGACGAAAAAGAACTTCGTGAAATATGCGAAAACGGTTTAAGATTAAGCCGTGTGCATCAGGTACTTATAGAAAAGTGTATAGCTGGCTGGAAGGAAATAGAATATGAAGTGGTTCGCGACGGAAAAGGCAATGTTATAACTGTTTGTAATATGGAAAACATTGACCCTGTTGGAGTTCATACAGGAGATTCTATTGTTGTGGCTCCTTCACAGACTTTGGGAGACAAGGAATATCAGATGCTCAGAACGTCTGCTCTTAATATTATTTCTGCGCTGAAAATTGAAGGAGGCTGTAATGTTCAGTTTGCTTTGCACCCTGACAGCTTTGAATATGCGGTAATTGAAGTAAATCCGAGAGTTTCAAGATCATCTGCTCTTGCTTCAAAGGCAACCGGATATCCTATTGCAAAGGTAGCTACCAAAATTGCCATCGGATACAGTCTTGATGAAATAAAAAATGCGGTAACAGGAAAAACTTTTGCATGTTTTGAACCTGCTCTTGATTATGTTGTTGTAAAATTTCCTAAATGGCCTTTTGATAAATTTGTTTATGCAAACAGAACTTTAGGCACTCAAATGAAGGCTACCGGTGAAATAATGGCTATCGGAAATTCATTTGAACAGGCTTTGATGAAAGCTGTAAGGTCTATTGAACTCGGATATACTTATATGTATAACAAAAATTTTGCAAAGCTTTCAAAAGAAGAACTTCTTTTAAAGCTTCATGATATTGACGATGAAAGAATTTTTGTTGTGTCAGAGGCCCTCAGAAAAGGAATTACTCCGGAAGAAATTTTTGAAATAACAAAAATAGATACCTGGTTTACAAATAAAATTTTAAATCTTATAAATATTGAAAAACAGCTTTCAAAAGGTCTTGATGAAAAGTTATATTTAAAGGCTAAAAAAGCCGGATTTTTGGACAGCACAATTGAAGAACTTTCCGGCTGTAAAGTTGGTAATATGAAAAGATATGCTTCATATAAAACCGTTGATACCTGCGCTGCGGAATTTGAGGCTGAAACTCCGTATTATTATTCAACATTTGATGAAGAAAGCGAAGTTAAAAAGTCTGATGGCAAAAAGGTTATTGTTTTTGGTTCGGGACCTATAAGAATCGGACAGGGAATTGAGTTTGACTATTGTTCCGTTCATTCGGTTTGGACTTTAAAGGAAATGGGCTATGAAGCTATTATATTAAATAACAATCCCGAAACTGTTTCTACAGATTTTGATACTTCAGACAGACTTTATTTTGATCCTTTATCTTTTGAAGATGTGGATAATCTGCTTGAAGCTGAAAAACCTTATGGAGTAATAGTACAGTTTGGCGGACAAACTGCTATAAAACTTGTATCTCATCTTGCAAAAAAAGGAATAAAAATACTTGGAACATCTCCTGATGATATGGACGCTGCGGAAGACAGGGAAAAATTTGATGAACTTCTTGAAAAATGCGGTATTCCAAGGCCGGAAGGGACTACAGTATTTACCTGTGAGGAAGCTTTAAAAGAGACAAACAGACTCGGATATCCTGTTTTAATACGTCCTTCTTATGTTCTTGGCGGACAAAATATGATAATTGCCCATAGTGATAAAGATATTACCGAATATATGGAAATAATAAATAGGGTAAAACAGGAGCATCCTATTCTTATAGATAAATATCTTATGGGCAAAGAAGTTGAGGTTGATGTTATTTCGGACGGAAAAGATATTTTAATTCCCGGAATAATGGAGCATCTTGAAAGAGCGGGAGTTCATTCGGGAGATTCTATTTCGGTTTATCCGCCTTTATCTTTAAGTGATAAGATAATCGATACTCTTGTAACCTATTCTGAAAGACTTGCTGTAAATCTGAATGTTATCGGTATGCTTAATATTCAGTATGTAATTTATAATGATGAAGTTTATGTAATAGAAGTAAATCCGCGTTCTTCAAGAACAGTTCCTTATATATCTAAAGTAACAGGTATTCCTATGATAGATATAGCGACAAAATGTATGCTCGGCGTAGGCATAAAGGAACAGGGATATAAACCGGGACTTCAGCCAAAAGCAAATTATTATGCTGTAAAAGTTCCTGTATTTTCTTTTGAAAAGCTTCATAATGTAGATACTCATTTGGGACCTGAAATGAAATCAACCGGTGAAGTGCTTGGAATTGCGGATAATTTTAAAGA
>CAKTDK010000054.1 GCA_934541205.1 uncultured Eubacteriales bacterium | reverse complement strand
CTGATCCAACGGAATAAATCCCGCATATTTCTGACCAAGATCAACATATACGTCTGTAGGTGTAATATTTACTACAGTTCCTTTTACCTTATCTCCGTTAGTCAAAGGCTTTAATGTTTTTTCAAGCGCCTCCTCAAAGTTGAACTCTTCGGCATTATTAATTTCTGCCATAGTGTTTGTAACCTCCTTTATTATACTATCGGGAGTAGATGCCCCCGCAGTAATTCCGACATAATTAAAACTTTTAAAATAATTTTTATCAAGCTCTAAAGCACTTTCAATATGAAAAGTATTTTCGCAGTAATTTTTACATATTTGATAAAGCTTATTTGTATTTGAGCTTGTACGTCCGCCTATAACAATCATTGCATCACAGCTTTTGGAAAGCTTTGACGCTGCTTTTTGCCTTTCTTCGGTCGCATTACATATTGTATCAGAAATATGACAATTTGTATATACCTTTTCGGCATATTTACAACATTTTTTCCAAATTTCCATATTAAGCGTAGTCTGAGCCACTAATTCAAACGGCATATTTATCAAATTTTTATTTTTTTCCGTATATTCTTTTAACTCTTTATCATCTTTAAAAACATAAGAATTTTTGTTATAGCTTTTTATTCCTATTACCTCAGGATGATAAGGATCTCCTATTATTATAACTCCTTTATCTTCCTTTTCCGCCTTGGATACAATGTTATGAATTTTTTTTACAAAAGGACAAGTTGTATCAATATAATCAATATTTCTTTCAATAAGTTTTTCCTGTTCTTCCTTTGTAATTCCATGTGCCCTTATAACTGCGGTTTCATCGCTTTTTACTTCGGATGCGCAGGATACCATCTTTACGCCTTTTAAACTTAAATCTTCTATAATGCTCGGATTATGTATAATAGGTCCTATCATACATATTCTTTTATTTTTTTTATCTACAGCGTCATATATAAGTTTCATTGCTCTGCTGACACCAAAACAAAATCCCGCATATTCCGCTATTTTTATTTTCAATATTTATTTCTCCTTTGCCATAGAATATATTTTATCCAAAATATATACAGAAGCTCTGCTGAAACTTTCCTTATCTTTTTTATCTATATTAAGTTCATGATTTTTTATAACTTTTCCATAATTAATAATAACCTTACAAAAAGGTCTAACCTTTTTATTTTTTATATCTACATAACAAGGAAGAATATCCGCTTTTGACTGGTGTGCAAAAAGCGCTACTCCTGCTTTGGCATTTGCCGCGTCCTCATCATGCATTCGTGTTCCTTCGGGAAAAATACCTAAAACCTCATCTCTTTTCAAAACTTCAAGCGCTGTCTTCATAGCCTTTAAATCAGCTTTTCCTCTTTTTACCGGAAATGCTCCGACAAACCTTGCAAGTGAACCTACAAAAAACCATGAAAAAATTTCTTCTTTTGCTATAAATCTTACTTCTCTCGGAAAAAAGCAAAATAAAAATGGTAAATCCCAGTTTGAAGTATGATTTGCGCATAAAATCAAAGCTCCCTCTTTGGGAATATTTTCTTTTCCTATAACTTTAATTCTGAAAAAAATCCTGCAAAATATTTTTACCAGAAAAATTAAAAATTTATACATAAACTTCTTCATCTTTTATATTCTCCCTGATAATTTTTTCAATTATATCTATAGATTTTTCAAAAGTATTTCCCGTAGTATCCACGATTATAGAATCTTTTGCAGGTTTCAAAGGAGCTATATCACGGTTTGTATCATTATAATCTCTTTTTTTTACATCTTCAAGTATTTGCTCATAAGATACATTTTCACCTTTTTTTATAAGCTCTTCAAATCTTCTTTTTGCTCTGTCTTCAACTGACGCCGTCAAAAAAATCTTAATATCCGCCCAAGGAAGAATTACAGTTCCGATATCACGGCCATCCATTATACAATTATTTTCTTTTGCAAACTTTCTTTGAGTATCAAATAAAAAATCACGTACCTCTTTTACCGCAGATACCTTCGAAGCATACATAGAAATTTCATTTTTTCTTATATCAGACGTAACATCTCTATCATTAAGAAAAAACTTTTGTCCTTTCTTTTCAAATTTTATATCAAGTTTTATTTCTTCCAAATAAGGTATAATCTTATTACACTTTTCAAGTTCAATACCTTTTTCAAAAGCAAAAAGTCCAATCATCCTGTATAAAGCCCCCGTATCTATATACACAAATCCAAGATTTGAAGCAATTACTTTTGAAATAGTACTTTTTCCCGCTCCTGAAGGACCGTCAATAGCTATATTTATAAATTTTCCCATATAATCCTCCTAAATAACCCTATGCCCTAATCCGATAGCAACTTCATTCAAATGAAGAAGACCTATTCCAAAATAAACGGCGACAGAAATATGCTCATTACATCTTGCAATGCCTATTTTTCCGCCTATATTAAGTCCAATTGCTTTAGTTATTATCTGTGAAATAGCTTCTCTTGCCGCACCGGCTATACTGCCTTCTTCATTATGAGACATTCCTATAACTCCTTCTCTTTTTGCAGATACAACGGCTCTTTCAATTATTTTATTTATAGAAGCCATAAACTCTCCGCCAAAATCAACAGCGCAAGTCTTTATATTATTTTCAAGATAAAATTCCTTTAACTTTATTTCTTCCTGCCTGTCTTCCGATATAGCCATCTTTATAGCTGCGGTCGCTACGGTTTTACTGCCTGTTTCCATATTATCACCTTTTCTTATATTTTAAAATATACTCTTCATTCCTGCAAGATACCCTGTTGAAAAAGCTATCTGTAAATTAAATCCTCCAGTATATCCGTCAACATCAAGTACCTCTCCGCAAAAATATAATCCCTCACAGATTTTTGATTCCATAGTTTTTGGATTTATTTCTTTTATATTTATTCCTCCAGAAGTTATAATCGCTTCTTCAATAGGTCTGAATCCCTCTACTGAAAACTGCATATTTTTTATTAAAATACAAAGATTTTGTCTTTGTCCTTTTGTTATTGCATTTACCTTTTTGTCAAAAGGAATTCCCGAAAGCTTTATTATTTCAGGAATAAGCTTTTGAGGCAATAGCTTTGAAAGACTGTTTGAAAAATCTTTATTTAAATTCTGAGAAAAATCTCTGAGAATTCTTTCATCAAGCTTTTTTTCATCAAGGCCGGGTTTTAAATCTATTGATATTTTATATTTATTTTTTAAATCTCTTATATGAGAACTCGCGCTTAAAACAAGCGGTCCGCTCATACCAAAATGAGTAAAAAGCATCTCTCCGAGTTCACTATATACAATTTTATCATTTTCTAAAAGACTTAACTTAATATTTTTAAGCGAAAGTCCCTGAAGTTTTTTACATATATCTTCTTTTATAACTAAAGGTACAAGAGACGGTTTTATATCGTTTACTGTATGTCCGAATTTTTTTGCCACCGAATATCCGAAACCTGTACTTCCCGTACCGGGATAAGACGCTCCTCCCGTCGCAATAATTACTTTATCAAAAACGTACTTTTCTTTTGAAGAAACTATTAAAAAATCATTCTCTGATTCTTTTTCAATGCTTAATACTTCTTCATTAACAATTTTTACATTATTGTTTTTTATATATTTTTTAAGCGCGTTTACAATATCGGAAGCTTTGTCCGAAACCGGAAAAACTCTGTTTCCCCTTTCGGTTTTTAGCGAAACACCCATATTTTCAAAAAATTCTATAGTATCTTCACTTGTAAAATTTGTATATGCGCTGTATAAAAACTTATTGTTTACAGGAACATTATTCATAAAATCTTCCATTGTACAATTATTTGTTACGTTGCATCTTCCTTTGCCTGTAATCAAAAGCTTTTTGCCAAGCATATTATTTTTTTCAAACAGCGTAACACAGCCTCCATAAGAAGCTGCTGTTCCCGCCGCCATAAGTCCGGAAGCGCCGCCTCCGATAACAGCAATTTTCATATAATATAATTACCCTTTTTAATCATTTTTTTCATATACATCATATTCCTCCCACATCCTTTCAAGTTTATCAAACGTGGCGGAAATTTCATTTTGCTTTCTTATTCCAATTGCCGCAATAAGAGCATTTATAAGCGATAAAGGCCCTACTAACGAATCAACAAAAGAAACCATATCGCTCGACGCAATAAGATGATTGTTCGAACACTGTATCAAAGGAGATTCGTCGCTGTCAGTAATTGCTATAACGTCTGCTCCGCAGTCAAGTGAATACTCCATAGCTTTAACGGTTCTTTTTGAATATCTCGGAAAAGAAATTCCCACAACAACATCGCCTTTTTCAACTCTTAAAATCTGTTCAAACATCTCACTTACCGAAGTTGTGTGAACCAATCTCACATTATCAAAAATAAGATTGAAATAAAAACCCATAAAACTTGCAAGAGCAGAAGAACTTCTTACACCTAAAATATATATTTTTTTTGCATTTATAAGAGTTTCAACAGCTTTTTCAAAACTATCCTCATTATTTTTTTCCATAGTTATTCTGATTTTATCAATATCAGAAAGCATTACGCCTCGTAAAACGCCGTTTTTAGTTATTTTTTCATTTGCTACTTCTATTCTCTGAACAGATGTAAGCTTTGTTTTTATAAGTTCCTGCAATGCTTTTTGAAGGCTGGGATAACCATCATAGCCAAGTTCGGTTGCAAATCTGACAACTGTAGATTCTGAAACTCCAACTGCTTTGCCGAGTTTTGACGCTGTCATAAAAGCAGCCTTATCATACTGTTTTATTATAAAATTTCCTATAAGCTTTTGTCCTTTAGACAATTTTTTATAATTATCTTCTATTTTATTTAATAAATCCTTAGGCATTTCTAAAACTCCCAACACAAAAATATCATATTTACTCAAATTATATTTTAAATAAAATTTTGAATAATTGCAAGGGATATTTTGCAATAACTAAAAAAACTCCAAAAATTATACAAGTGTTTATTAAATATTAACCTGCAAAAGTTATATATACCATAACTTCTATTAATCTCTTATAAAAAATGTAGTATATTTCATAAAAAAATATAAATATCAATCAAAAATAAATCAATATACTTAAATACAATCATAACCATTCATCAAACAGACAGTTTTCCGATTTCCACCTAAATACAATAATACAAAAAGACAAGGTACATTATTGCCTTGTCTTTTTATATTCCATAAATATGACTTATTATCAAGAGGTTTTATTTATCATAAAAAATATTATATATCATTTGAGCACACTCTGCTCTTGTTATACTTTCTTTTGGATTTATGTTTCCCTTATCATCACCGTTTATAAATATTCCTAAAGATTTTATTACCGCTTTTTCTGCATAATCAGAAATACTGTCAATATCATTAAAAGTCTTTCCGGCATCCTTTAATTTTTCAAGAGAAGTATTTATATCCGTTTTCTCAATACTGGTTTCTCCAAAAATAATTCTTGCAAACATAAGAACTGCGTCTTCTCTTTTTATAAATGAATAAGGATCAAATTTTCCGTCAAATCCCTTTATAACTCCTGCTTTTGCACAAGTCATAACAGCTTTTTCAAACCATTGTCCATCTACATCTTCAAAGGAAACTTCACATATCGGATTAAGCTTTTCATTTCCTCTGTAATAATTATATATCAGCTGCGAAAACTCTGCTCTTGTTATATTGGAATCGGGTTCAAAAATGCCGTCTCCTTTTCCGTGCATAATGCCCTCTTCCAAGCATTTTTCAATAGCTTTATAGGCAAAATGCGTTTTTGGAATATCTTTCATATCCTCTATACTGCATATTTCATAGGTTATTTCGTCTGTAGGTTCCGGAGTTACATCAGGTTCTTTTTGAATTAAAGCAGGATAAACTTTATCGGGATGACTATTAGAGGAATATGCAGCATATCCGTCAGACACTGTCATTTTTATTCCGGGAATTTTATAACATGACCTCTCATCACATACATATTTTGTATCGGAAAGAATCCTATAACCCTTTGATTTTTCCGGTATAAGATAAATTACCTCGCTGTTTTTGCTGAGCAAAACACCTTGTATTACTTTAAAGCTTCCGCTTCCTTCTTCCACATTGACGCTCTCCAAAGCCTCACAAAGTGCAAAGGTCTCACCATCAATAAAAGCGACATTTTTAGGTATAGTTATATTTTCAAGTGAAGAACAGCATAAAAATGATAAATACCCTATCTTTTTTAAATCTTTATTTAAAGAAACGCTACTTAAGCTTTTTGAATATTCAAAAGCATTGTATCCTATTTCAACAACATCATTTCCGAAAACTATTTTTTTAAGTCTTGAATGTGAGAAAGGCGCAGTATGATTTATCTCATATTTTTCTTCATACTCTGTAACATCAAAGTAAGATAAACTTAAACCTTTACGAAATTCCTGATAAATATCATATTTTTCTTTATATATTCCTTCTGTTGTAGTATTTACTCCGATAAATTTTACTCCCCTAGGAATAATAAACGTATCGCCTTGTCTATAAGCAGGATAACATAATAAAGCCGTTTTATCTTTATTATATAATACACCGTCTAAAACCGTCATATATTTTGCATTTTTGTTATTAACAAAAGATTTAAGTTGTCCGGCAAAGGCTCTTATTCCTATATATTTAAGATTCTCAGGCAAAATAAAGTCAAAATCCTCCAAGGAGGTCTGATAAAAAGCCTCTTTTCCTATATATTCAAGTTTATCATAATTACTTATGGAAATAAGACTGCTTCCTGAAAATGCCTGCCATCCTATATGCTTTACATTATTTAAATCAACATATAATACTTTGGTTTTATAAAATGCTCTGTCATCAATTATTTCACATGATGGATCAACCGTATAATTCCATTCATCTTTATTATAAGGATAGTAAACAAGCACTTTTTTATCTTTTGTATAAAGGACTCCGTCAACACTTGTAAAATAAGGATTATCCTCTGAAACCGCTATCTCTTTTAAACTTACAAAATAATCTTGTCTTAAAAAATCGTCGCAGTATACGCCTGTTCTGCTTCCGTCATCATTTTCAAAGTCATATTCTGCCGGTCTGAAAGTATTTAAAGAATCAGGGAAAATTAATGTTTCAATATCCTTTGCACTTTCTTGGCTGAAAGCTCCTCCGTATAATACTGTTTTGCCTTCAGCAATATTTACCGTTTTTTTCGTTACCATACTATTCTCAAACTGATTAATACCAGCTATAGCATTAGCTGAAAACAATGACGAGAATACCGTAACAAAAGCCAAAGCAATACAAACCAATCTTTTCATAAATATCACTCCTTAATTAGTATAATGTGTAAACTTATTTGCCCAAATTAAATCATAACAAGTTTTACATAACGATGCCTGAGATAACGGTTGCTCATGCCTGTCAATTCCAAATATGCACGTATCCATTTCATTATTAAATCTTATTTCAGTATGATCATCAACTCCCAGTAAATGAGCAAATTCGTGAGCTGTAGTAATTGAATTTTGTATGTGCACTTTTTCTTTTTCTTTATTTAATTCTTCAATGCTTATGCTTGGATCAGGCTGTTCAACCGTTGTATTTTTAGAATAATAAACCGTCATATCTGTTCCTAAAAGATTTGCTATTCCTGCAAAAAATCCTCCATGAGAACCATCTTTTTTACTATATCCGCAGGCAGAATTAAAACCGGAAAATAAAACATTTACACCTTTAACATAATGATTGGTATTATTTTTAAAATAATCTAAATTAAGATTTTTATTGGAATGGTGCTTTTCATAACATTTTGATTCTCCATAACATTTACATAAACCATTTGAATCAGGATTTGTACATTGAGAAATTAGCGAATCAAACATACTTGCACTTTTTAATGTAATGTCAATATCAAATCTATTTTCAAAAAAATCCTTTGTTTCATTTAAAAGGCTGTTTATCTCCATGTGAGACAATGAATTTGAATAATTGTGTTTCTTATAAAATTCATTATCAAAATAAGGATATATATCAATTTCTTCTTCAGTAACTTCTGCAAAATATACCGAATCACTCGTTACTCCTTCTTGAGATAAAGGAAAATAATATAAACTGTTTCCGCCAAGACATAGCCTAAAACCATTATATGCTTTTGACCAAAGAGTATATGCATTTGAACCTTCTTGTTTTTTTACTTCCCACAACTCATCATTTCCTATTGAAACAGAAGTATCTTTTTCTCCGCTTATTTCATGCATTGAAGTAATTACTCTTCTTGCAAAACCTGTTGCCAAATAACCGTTTCTTTTATGTGCGCTTTGAAATCTGTAATATCCGTTTTTACATTGATACACTCGCCAAATATTTTTATTTGAATACTGTAAATCTTCAGACGTAGTAGGTATACCTTCCATTCTGTTATTCCAAGGTATGTAATTATCAGTATCTTTCACGTACATTTTATAATAATGACCTGAAAGGAGAGGTCCGTTTTTATATCTTACACTTACATAAGGAATAAATGAACTGCTTTGAATTGAGGCATATTCATGAACATTTACTTTCATTTTCATTTTTAGCTTTTAATATAATTCCGTTATTTACTTTTTCTCCTTTTTTCCAGGCTTTAAATGCTGATGTTATATCAATAGCACACGGTATTCTTTTAGGATAATATTCAGTTGTTGTTTCTGATATCAAAGCCCCAAATGCATTAAAATTTTTATTATCATTAACTATTTGTGATTCTGTCCATGGCATATTATAATAATAAGCTTGTAAGCATATTTTTTTGTCATTAGGTTTTATATCCGTCAAGCAAAGCTCTGCTTTTATCAAATTATCAGCAGCAATACTATCTATTAAAGAATCACTGTAAGTAGCATTTTTTAAACACGGAAAATTAACGGCTGTTCTGTAAACAGTTGAAGAATCCTGTCTTCCGATATATAACTTCTCATCTGACGGATGATTAATGTACGGACTTGTTGTTTTTAATGTATAATCTTCAATATTTTCTTTTCCATTTGCACTGGTATATAAAACCAAAGACAAATTCTGAGGCAAAGAACCCAAAGAAGATATTGTCATGATATTTTCATTTGAAAAAAGCTTTTTATTGATTTCAACAGTAGTATTTTCATCAATATATGTATCTAAAGAAGCTATTACATTATTTGTTTCTACTTCAATTATATCATATTTTCCATTTTTTTGTACAATTTTTTTGTTTTTTCCTACATTAATACAAAAAGATATAGATTTAAGATTATCTTTATTCTCTATATTTAATTGAACTCCATTATATAACGATTGGCAAGAAAAACTTGTTTTTTTCCCAAATGTTTCAGGATATTCAATATTTTCAACAGTAGTTCCATTACTGGATAAAACAATTTTTTCATAAGGTGTTCTGTTTTTAATCTTTACATTGGTATTATTCTTTAATGCTTTCTCCGGTTTTATTTTAATTTTAAAATTTTCATTTGAAACTTCTATTGCATTCTTCTCAATATTTTCAGGTATTTTTATTTTTATATCATTTTTATCATTTTCATATTTAAATTCTTCACTTGAAGATTCTATAAATTTTGTATTTTTATCTATTATATTATTGTTATTATCTATGTATTTAACCGGTTCATTAAATACATAAGCGGTTTTTGTTCCATCATCATTCTGAAATATATAAGTACTTAAATCATCCTCTTGTTCTCTAAGCCTTTTTACATGATATTTATTTATTACCTCTGATTTGTTTTCTAAAATTTCAGGTATATCTTCTTTTGACATCTCAGCACTTGCTAATTCGTCCAAAGAAAGTTCACCATCATTGCGCATTGTATATAGTGGTTTTTCATCACTTGACTCTTCTGTGCATATTTGAACTTTAGTATTTTCACCCTCAAAATCATTACATGCATAAGACATCGGATTTGACACAAATATCATAATCAATCCCAAAAATAAACTAACAATTTTTTTAATATTCATTTTTTCCTCCTAATTAATATAATTTTACATATCAATTTTTATTTTTTATTGACTGTTTTGTAAAATCATACCAAAATATATTCGTTTTGTCAATATTACATTTTTTAATATAATATTTCTTAAAAATAATATTGAAAAAATAGATAAATAAACAAAATTTATATATAATATATTTACCATTATTTGTTATATAATAGCATAAAATATCATTTTTTATTAATTTTTATATTTTATCTAAAATATATACTATTTTTTATAATAAAAGCTCTCCTGCTTTTCGCAGGAG
>CAKTDK010000053.1 GCA_934541205.1 uncultured Eubacteriales bacterium | reverse complement strand
ATACCCCTTTTTATGAAACATGGGATCATAAAATACGAAATAACGACCATAACGTTCCGGTAAGAATTTTTACTCCGAAAAAAGAAAATTTAAAAAAAGACTCAAAAATAATAGTCTTTTTTCACGGTGGAGGATGGGTTACCGGCAATATTGACAGCTATACAAAAAGCTGTCTTGATATGTCCAAGTATCTTGGACATATCATTGCAAGTGTAGATTACAGACTGGCGCCTGAATATCCTTTTCCCGAAGGACTTATGGACTGCTATCAGGTTGCAAAAACTATTATTTTAAACAGCTCTATTTTAAACACTTCTCCTGAAAATATAATTCTTATGGGAGACAGTGCCGGAGGAAATCTTGCCGCCGCAGTTTCAATGATGGCAAGAGACACAAATGAATTTAAAGTATCCTCTCAAATACTGATTTATCCTTCAACTTATAATGATCACAGCGAAAACTCTCCTTTTTCATCAATTCGTGAAAACGGAAAAGATTTCATACTTACTGCGGAAAAAATCTGTGATTATATGAATTTATATGTAAAAAACAAAGAAGATTTTCAAAATCCCTATCTTGCTCCTCTTTTAGCAAAAGATTTTGATAATCTGCCAAATACTCTTATTATTACGGCTCAGTACGATCCTTTGCGTGATGAAGGAGAAGCTTTCGGCAAAAAGCTTTTACAAGCCGGAAATTTTACGGAAATTCACCGAATTGACGATGCAATACACGGTTTTTTCACTATGCCCGCAAAATTTTCAAAAGTACAAACGTGTTATAAAATAATCAACAACTTTTTAGAGAAGGTGTAACATATATTGAAAAGAAATAATAAACCTGTTTTATGGAATCCGCTTGACAATGCGGCAAAAATCTTTCCCTCCGCCAGCAATCATAAAGATACTAAAGTATTTCGTTTTGCCTGTCAACTAAAAGAAAATGTAGATGAAAAAATACTTCAAAACTCTGTAAACAAAACATTAGAGCAATTCCCTCATTTTTCTTTTATTTTAAAACGAGGCTTTTTTTGGTATTATCTTGAAACATCGGATATAAAACCTCAAGTTAAAGAGGAAAATACCTATCCCTGTCGTCAGCTATACAATAAAAATGCCAAAAATCTTTTATTTGAAGTTACTTATTACAATAAAAGAATTAATCTTGAAGTATATCATGCAATTACCGACGGTACGGGAGCTTTGCAGTTTTTTAAAACGCTTATAATAAATTATTTATCCGAAAAATATTATGATGAGTTAAAAGATAAAGATTTATCAATTGATTACGATGCGTCTTTTACAGAAAAAATGGATGACAGTTTTAAAAAATACTATGAAAAAAGCAAAATGAAAATATCCGAAAAAAAAATAAAAACATTTCGTATAAAAGGAGCAAAATATACTGAAAATCGGCTCAGCATAATAGAAGGAATAGTGTCATTAAAAGAACTTCTCGCTTTATCACATTCCTATAATGTAACAATTACTGTTTTTTTATGCGCAATATTTATGATGTCAATAAAAGAAACTATGGCAAAACGCGACCTGAAAAAAAGCGTAGTTATAACAGTTCCGGTAAATTTAAGAAAATACTTTTCTTCTGAATCTGCCAGAAATTTTTTCAGTATTGTAAACGTAGACTACATTTTTAACGAAGCTACTTCTTTTGAAGAAGTACTAAATTATGTATCAACCTTTTTTAAAACCAGATTAACAAAAGAAGAACTTTCAAAAAGGGTAAATTCCTTAGGAGCTATAGAAAATAATTTTTTTGCAAGAATTACTCCCCTTCCGATAAAAGACGTAGTATTAAAAGCAGCGCATGATTTGTCAGAGCTGCAGTCTACAGCTGCATTATCAAATATCGGAAATATTACTATGCCTGAAGCTGTTTATAAATATATTCAGCTTTTTGACGTTTTTGTAAGTACAAAAAAAATTCAAATGTGTATGTGTACTTTTTCCGATAATGTAACATTAAGCTTTTCAACGCCTTATATAAGCGCCGATATTCAAAAAAACTTTTTCCGAATGTTGTCCTCTTTAGGACTTAAAGTTTCAATATATTCAAACGATATGGAGGGAACTCAAAAATGATGTACTGCAATAAATGTAAAGTAAATGTTGCGGGAAATAAGAAGGTTTGCCCTCTTTGTCAAAACGAATTAAAAAAAGAAAATATCTCTGAATTAGATCAGGAGGTTTTCCCTCTGATTCCCACAGTATATAAAAAATTTAAATTATTTTTTAAAATTTTTATTTTTGCAAGTATTTGCGCCTGTGTTATATGCGTTGCTCTGAATATCATATTTTTTAAAACTGTCTGGTGGTCTGTTTTTGTTGTTTTGGGCATTATCTGTGTTTGGATAAGCCTTTTTATAGCTGTTCAGAAAAGACGTAATATCCCCAAAAATTTGGTTTATCAAGTGTTTTTTGCTTCTGTAATTTCTATAATTTGGGACGCTGTAACAGGTTGGAAAGGCTGGTCCCTTGATTTTGCTATTCCATGCGTATGCATTGCTGCAATGATAGCTATGGCAGTTCTTTCTTTCGTTTTAAATATTCATATACAGGATTTTATAATATACTTTATAGTAAATATTATATTCGGTATAATTCCTACCTTATTTTTACTTCTGAATATAGTTCATATAAGATATCCTTCTATAATATGTATCGCCGGAAGTATAATAACTCTTGCCGCTTTAATTGTATTTGAAGGAGCAAATATGATTTCAGAATTAAAAAAACGATTTCACATGTAAAAAAAAACATCTCAAGCAAATATGCTTGAGATGTTTTTTTATCCTACATCAACTATATATCCTACTTCAAACACAATCATATTATAATCAGAAGAACCGTTTATTCCATAACCAACATTATTTTTATACAATATATTTCTATAATCTTTTATATATCCGTCGGCAAACACTTCGTTATAATTAACTTCATTAAAAACAGAATCTGATATATATATACCCGCAAGTCCGAAAATATCTCTAATTATATTTTTGAATACCACAATATCACGTG
Organism: uncultured Eubacteriales bacterium; assembly: GCA_934541205.1. GTDB lineage: Bacteria > Bacillota > Clostridia > Oscillospirales > RGIG7773 > RGIG7773. The sequence goes on along the minus strand of CAKTDK010000053.1, from coordinate 7,310 downwards.
CTTTATCGTAATCATAATAATCATTTCCTATGGTAACATTCATATAATTTATATATTGTACCCCGCCAATTTCTATAGACGAAATAAGTATTTGGAAAAACGCTTTATCATCATAGTATAAAGCATCATAATAATCTTCCCCGTCTACGTAAATACAAAAATTATAACCCGGCAAATCAGGATCATTTATATTTTCTAAAGCAATTTCATATCCCGAATAATCTGACAAAGCTGAAATAAAGCTGTCAAGTCTTACCGGCTTTGTATAAGGAATATCAACTTTTGTAAAACCGAACAATCTATAAATTATTGTAGCGGCTTCCGCTCTTGTTGTCGATGATTTTGGTTCAAATCCATTTTCTTTTCCCTGCATAAGCCCTGCATTGTATGCCGCTGATATATACTTAAATGCCCAGTCTGACATATCTTTGCTGTCTTTAAAATCTTTATACGAATCTTCAGGGCTTGATATTTCTTCAAAGCTTACCTCTTTTTCAAGGCAATATACGTCTGACATCATTTTTGCAAGCTGTTCTCTGTTCATTTTTCCGTTGGGATCAAAATATCCGTCTCCAACTCCGCCGACAATACCAAGCTCAACTGCTGTTTCAACATATTTTGCATACCAGTCTTTGTCTGAAACATCTTTAAATGTTCCTCTTGTTTCGGAATATTCTATTCCATTTCTTTTTACAAGTGTTTCTATCACAAGTGTGCAGAATTCTGCTCTTGTAATGCTGTTATTTGGTCTGAATGTCTGATCTTCATATCCCTTTATTATTCCGCTGTCTATAAGGGAATATATATAGTCCTGTCCCCAGTGTCCGTATATATCATAAGGTACATTTGCTGTTCCTTCCTTCGCAAATGCACTTACACATACAGCCTGAAATACAAAACACATAACTAATATAACAGACAATGCTTTTTTTAATCTTTTCATTTTTACACCCTTTTCATTAATTTTAGATGTAAAATATTCTATCATTAGTTATTGCTGTTGTCAATATTTTTAGAATTATTTTTTATCATTTCATTTAAACAATCCATAGCGTCTGAAAGCCCCCCTGTATAATCTATAAGACCTTCTTTAACAGCTTCTTCACCGTTTAAAATACTTCCTACATCTGACACAAGCTCGTCCTTATTATGCATTATTTCTAAAAATCTTTCTTTTGAAATTTTCGAATTTCTTTCTATAAAGCTTACTATTCTGTCTTGTATCTTATCAAAATACCAAAAAGACTGAGGAACTCCGATTACAAGTCCGTTCATTCTTACGGGATGGACTGTCATTGCAGCGCTGGGAGCTATAAAACTTACTTTTGCCGATACGGCCAGAGGAACTCCTATAGAGTGACCTCCTCCCAAAACAAGAGATACTGTAGGCTTTCTCATGGTTGAAATCATTTCAGCAATGGCAAGTCCTGCTTCAACATCACCGCCAGCAGTATTTAATATTATCAAAACGCCTTTTGTATCATCATCTTCTTCTATATCTACAAGCATGGGAATAATATGCTCATATTTGGTAGCTTTTTCATTTGACGGAAGAATAGAATGTCCTTCTATTTGACCTATAATAGTAACAGCTCTTATTCCGCTTCCGTTTTTTATTATTTTTGTATCTCCGTAATTTTCTATTTCATTTTGCTTATCTTCATTCATACTAAGTTCATTTTGATTATTTTCATTATCGTTCATATTTTTAAAACCTCCAAAACAAGCATTTATTTTTATTATGCTTATTTTGAAGGTTTTTTATTAATTAAAATTTTATTCTTTTTTAACTTCTGAAGTTTTTTCTTTTTTCCAAAAGGTTAAATTTATTATTTTTTTATCATGAAGATTCTTTAAAAGCGTTATAGTTATAGGGAATAAAAACATTCCGAACAGTCCTAAAAGCCTTAATCCGACAAACATCGATATCAAAGTAACAACAGGATGAAGTCCGATTTGTCTTCCCACAATACGAGGTTCTATATATTGTCTTACAAGCAAAATAATTAAATATGTTACAAGAAGACCTATCCCTCTTTTTATATCTCCGGTAAAAAAACATATTAAGGTCCAGGGAATAAGAACGCCTCCCGTACCAAGTATAGGCATTATATCAAATATAGCTATAATTATCGCAAGAGTAATTGCATAGTCCACACGTAAAATCAAAAATGCAATTAACAATTCACTGAAAGTTATAAGAAGAATTTTACCGTAAGACTTCAAATACTGTCCGATAATTTTAAATATTTCAGCTTTAGTGCTTGTAAAATACCCCGTAAACTTTTCCGGAAGATTATCTTTAAAAAATGATTTAATAAACGTCCAGTCCGCGCTGAAAAAATATGCAGATATCAAAGCAAGAACAACAGAAAGTACTGCAGAGGGAACAGATGAAACAAATTTTGTAATAATAGTGATAACCTGATTCCCGTATTTTGAAGGAAGCGTAAGAACAAAATCCTGCAAAGACTGGCTTATATTTTCAATATATTTTATAACGTCAGTAGGCAAATGGGCCAGATAATCGTCTACCGTTGCTCCTATTTTATCAAAAAAAGCAGTCGCCTGATTAATCCACTGGGAAGAATTGCTGACGATTCCGCTTGCTTCAGCATATAATTTATAACCGAGTAAAAACAAAAGATATATTATTATTCCAGTAACGCCTAAAACAATAATTGCGGAAGTAATTTTTCGCGGTATTTTCATTTTTTTATGAGCAAAATTAACAAGAGGTTCTACCATATAGGCAATCAAAGCGCCTATAACAAAAGGAAGAAAAACAGGAAATAAAAATATAAAAAACAATATAATAACTGCCGCTATAATTCCGAAATAGGATATATTTATCAAAAATTTTAATCTTCTTTTTTCTTTGTCTTCAAGCATGATAACCTCCTGCTTTTTTATGATATATAGCATTATATCATAAAAAATATAAAATATACAGCCATTTTTTGTATATGTGTTTAAACTTTTTTAAGTTTGTTGATATACCAAATCTTTTATGCTATACTGTATCTATATAAAAAACAAATGTATTTATATCAAGGACAAAAGGAGGCCTTCTTTGGAAAATAATAATTATCTTCTTATAGATAAACGAATACTCCCTGAAGTTTTTGACAAAGTCATAAAAGCCAAAAACCTTCTTGCGTCTAAAAAGGCAAAATCCATTAACGAAGCTTGTCTTATGGTTTCACTCTCAAGAAGCGTTTTTTACAAATATAAAGACTATGTTTTTCTATTTGATGAAAAATCCCATGGAAAAATAATAACCATAGGATTTATTTTAACTGATTCTCAAGGAGTTTTGTCATCAATTTTAAAATATTTTGCCGAAATATCGGCAAATATTCTCACTATTAATCAAACGATACCCATAAATAATACTGCAAACGTAACTATATCTGTCAGAATTTCCGATTCCGACACAGATATATCACAAATCAAAAAAAATCTAACTGACTTTCCTGGAGTTTTAAATGCAGAAATTCTTGCAAGTGAATAAATATTTTAGGAGGCAAAAATGAAAATCGCATTAATCGGACACGGCGTTGTAGGAAGCGGCGTGGTTGAAGTAATTCTAAAAAACAAAAAGCAAATAGATGAAAGAGCCGGAGATACTATTGAAATAAAGTATATTCTTGATATAAAAGATTTTCCCGACAGTCCCTTAAAAGACCGTTTTATAAAAGATTTTTCTGTTATAGAAAATGACCCTGAAATCGGCGTAGTTGTCGAAACTGCTGGTGGAGCTACTTTTGCCTATGATTATGTAAAAAGAGCTCTTTTAGCAGGAAAAAGCGTCGTAACTTCAAATAAAGAACTTGTTGCAAAATACGGCTATGAACTTCTTGATATAGCAAGAAAAATGGACAAAAATCTTTTCTTTGAAGCAAGCGTAGGAGGAGGAATTCCCATTATCCGTCCTTTATATCAATGTCTTGCCGCAAACGACCTTGCCGAAATATGCGGTATTTTAAACGGTACCACAAACTTTATACTTACCAAAATGATAAAAGAAAATATGGATTTTAAAACCGCCCTTTCCCTTGCTCAGAAAAACGGATACGCAGAAGCGGATCCAACTGCGGATGTAGAAGGCATCGATGCCTGCAGAAAAATTTCTATTTTGGCCTCTCTTGCCTTCGGAAAATATTTTGATCCTGAAAAAGTTTATACAAAAGGCATTACAGGCATATCTTTGGAGGATGTGGAATATGCAGAAGCTTATGACTGTGTTATAAAACTTGTTGGAAGAACCAAAAAATTTGAAGACGGAAAAGTTTCTGCCAGCGTTTCTCCCTGTTTTGTAAGCAAAAGCCATCCTCTTTCAAGCGTTGAAGGGGTATTTAACGGAATAGTCGTAAACGGAAATGCTGTGGGAGAATGTATGTTTTATGGTATGGGAGCAGGAAAATTTCCTACTGCCAGCGCAGTTGTGGCAGATATAATCGACGCTGTAAAACATTCTATGCATGTAAGAAATCTTTTCTATAAAAAGGTTGATAAAGACTTTATTATTCCTTATGAAGAAACAAAAGATAAATTCTTTGTAAGAATGAAGGTTTCAGACAGATCTAAGGCAAGAAGTCTTTGCAAAAAAATATTTAAAGATTTCAGCGAAATTTATGCCGACGGTAAAAACAGTGAATTTGCCCTTGTAACAAATGAATTAAACGTAACAGATTTTAATAAACTTATTAGTGAAATGAATAATTTTGACTGCATAGAAGAAGTTTTGTCTTATATAGCAGTTTTATAAGAGGTGTATTAAAAATGATAATTTACGCTCACAGAGGCGCAAGCGCTTATGCTCCGGAAAATACTATGCCGGCAATGGAACTTGCTGTTAAAATGGGATCTACAGGCATTGAAATTGACGTTCATAAAACAAAAGACAATGTAATTGTTGTTTCGCATGACAGCAATTTATCCCGCTGCGGAAAAGCAGATGTAGAAATCGGAGAACATACCTTTGAAGAACTTTTAAAATACGACGTCTCAAATCCGGATGTTTTCGGCGCTAAGTTTAAAGGTACAAAAATTCCTGCTTTTTTTGATATAGTAAAATTTCTTAAAACTCAAAATTATCAGGGAATCTTAAACATCGAAATAAAAGGAAATGAAAAATACGACGTAGTTGAAGGCTGTATAAAAATCTCAAAAGATTTAGATTTTAAAGAACATATTATGTTTTCAAGCTTTGATCCTTCAAATCTTGTACATTCAAAAAAATTTGACCCATCTGTTAAAACAGGTCTTTTAACCTGGCAGCATGATGACGCGCCTTGGAACGCTCCTATTTCTTTCGGATGCGATGCGCTTCATCCGTATTATAAAGTGGTGCCTGATGAACAGACAAAAGAAATATTAAATAAAGGTCTTGAACTTAATCCTTATACAATAGATGATGCCGACGATATGAAACATCTTATAGACCTTGGAGTATCGGGAATTATAACGAACAAACCTGATGTTTGTCTTGAAATTTATAATAATTTAAAATAATTCTTATAAAAATTTTTCAACTTAAATCGAGAGTTTTTAAAAATCTCTCGATTTTTTTCTTTAAATTTTTGTTTGCTGCAAACATTTTTTAATAAAACGGTACTTATATTATGAGATCTCAAAAAAGGCGGATGAATAATGGAAATAACACAGTCACTATATAAAGATTATGCAAAGAAAATATACGGATTTTCATACTCAAAAACCCGTAATCATCATGACGCAGAAGATTTAGCATCGAATATAGTTTTATCTCTTTGTTCAAGCAAAATAAATATTGAAGATATAGATAATATGGACGCTTATATATATCGTATCTGCCAATATACCTGGTCAAAATTTCTGCGTAAAAACAAGCTAGCTTGGCAAACTCTCAACATCAACAATATATATGAGTTTGAATTTTCTACAGACAACAATATTATTGAAGAAGGATATATAAAAAATGAAATGCATCAAAAGCTTTGGAATGAAATAATGTATCTAAATAAAACCCGACGTGAAATCATAATAATGTATTATTATGAAAATAAAAGCAGTGATGAGATTTCCCGTATATTAAATATTTCATCCTCAACCGTAAGATGGCATCTGCATAAAACAAAAATAAAATTAAAGGAGCGAATGGAAATGAATGAAAATAATAAAACTTACAGACCCATAAGATTAAATATAGGACATAACGGCTGGATAGCGGATTATGATATGATGGGACTTTCATCAGATACTCTTATGCAAAATATATGTTATATATGCCAAGGAAAAGCTCTTACTTTAGAAGAAATAGCAAGAACTTTAAATGTTGCTTCTATATATCTTGAAGATAAATTGGATAAACTTTTTTATATGGATTATATAAAAGTAGTAAATTCAAATAAAATTCAGACTAATTTTTTTATACAAGATTATGAATATCAGCTTACAGAGATGCGTTTTTTATATGAAAATACAATGCCTCTTGCTTTAAGCGTTTTTAACTTTTTAAAGAAAAATCTCGAGGATTTGAAAAAAACGGGCTTTATGGGATGTGATTTAAACGATAATTTTTTAATGTGGTGTTTTTTACCTATTATAATAAAAGATTTAACGGAAAAACTTTGCAATCAAGTAATAAAAGAAAAAAATCTTATATTTGAAACTCCAAAAAGAAAAGACGGAAGTCAGCATTGGGTTTGTGCGCGTACACCAATATTTAATAATGGAGAAAATGATTCGTTTACAGATTCAGATTTTAAAGATTATTGCTTATATGGAGGCGGCAGCGGAATAAAAATACGCAAAAACAACAAACTTTATTCTTTACAAGTCGATTTGAATATATTCGGAGGATGGAGAAATTTTGGACAAAAAGAATTAGCACAGCTTAAACGAGTTTATGAAATTATAGTAAATAATGAAAAACCAAACGATTGTGACAAAGAAATAATTTCAAATTTAGTACAAGAGGGGTATGTAAAAGTAAAAGATGGAATTCCTAAATTACTTGTTCCCTATATTTCCGCAAAAAATAACATACTGGAAAATTTCAATAAAATAATAAATGATAAGGCAAAAACTGCTTTTAATGAAAAAGAACTTATAAAACCGTTTTACGATTATATAGAAATTATGAAAAAACATATTCCTTCTTATGTTGATAAAAATGAAAAAAATTATTTACTGTGCTCTTATAATCCTCATTATACAATACTTTATTTATTAAGAAAACACGGATATTTAAAAGAACCTTCAAAAGAAGAGCAAAAACGTATTTGCACGATCCTTACAGAACAGTAAAAAAAGCAGGATATACA
>CAKTDK010000052.1 GCA_934541205.1 uncultured Eubacteriales bacterium | reverse complement strand
CCATAAAAAGAGATATGGGAACTGATAAAAGAGTAAAAATAGACGATAAAGATTACAGTCCCCAGCAAATTTCCGCTATGATACTTCAAAAATTAAAATCTGATGCTGAAAGCTATCTCGGTCAAAGCGTATCTCAGGCTGTTATCACCGTTCCGGCATATTTCAGCGATGCTCAAAGACAGGCTACAAAAGATGCAGGTAAAATTGCCGGTCTTGACGTTCTTCGTATAATAAACGAGCCAACAGCCGCTGCCCTTGCATACGGTATGGATAAAGAAGCCGAACAAAAAATAATGGTTTATGATCTTGGTGGAGGTACGTTTGATGTATCTATTCTTGAAATAGCAGACGGAGTTTTTGAAGTTCTTGCAACAGCAGGTAATAATCGTTTAGGCGGTGATGATTTTGACAACAAAATCATTAATTATCTTGTTGAAGAATTCAAAAAAGAATCCGGAATTGACCTTTCAAGCGATAAAATGGCTATGCAAAGACTTAAAGAAGCAGCTGAAAAAGCGAAAATTGAGCTTTCTGGAGTTACTTCCTCAAACATCAATCTTCCTTTCATAACTGCCGACGCTACAGGTCCGAAGCATTTTGAAACTACTTTGACAAGAGCTAAATTCAACGAGCTTACTTCTGACCTTGTTGAAGCAACAATGGGTCCCGTAAGACAGGCTATTTCCGACGCGGGACTTACTCCCGACAAAATAGACAAAGTTCTTATGGTCGGAGGTTCTTCAAGAATTCCCGCTGTAAGTGATGCTGTAAAAAGTTATATAGGAAAAGAACCTCACAAAGGAATTAATCCGGATGAATGTGTTGCTATAGGAGCTGCTATTCAAGGCGGCGTACTTGGCGGTGACGTAAAAGGAGTTGTACTTCTTGACGTAACTCCTCTTTCACTCGGTATTGAAACTATGGGCGGAGTATTTACTAAAATAATTGAAAGAAATACAACTATTCCTGTTAACAAAAAACAGATATTCTCTACAGCAGCAGACAACCAGCCTTCTGTTGAAGTTCATGTTCTTCAGGGCGAAAGAGAGCTTGCTCAATATAATAAAACTTTGGGAAGATTTATTCTTGACGGTATTATGCCGGCACCGAGAGGCGTTCCTCAGATTGAAGTAACTTTTGATATTGATGCCAACGGTATAGTTAACGTTTCAGCAAAAGACCTTGGAACAGGAAAAGAACAAAAAGTTACAATTACCGCATCAAGTAATCTTTCCGACGAAGAAATTGAAAAAGCCGTTAAAGAAGCCGAAGCTCACGCAGCTGAAGATAAAAAGATTAAAGAAGAAACAGAAACAGTTAACAATGCGGACCAGCTTTGCTACCAGGCAGAAAAAACTATTAAAGACCTTGGCGATAAAGTAACCGAAGAAGAAAAGAAACCGGTTGAAGAAGAAATTGCAAAACTTCGTGAAACTATTAAAACAAAAAATGTTGAGGACATTAAAAAAGGCATCGAAGAGTTAAACAACAAATTCTATCCTCTTGCGGCTAAATTATATCAGCAGCAAGCTCCACAGGAAGGCGCTGACCAGAATTCTCAGCAAGCTCCCGGCAGTGATAATGTAGTAGATGCAGATTTCCACGAAGTTGACGGCGACGATAATAAATAACAGACATATTAACATTTATAAAGCCTGGGGGAATTTAAAATTCCCCCGCAAGCTTTATTTACTTACAGTAAAACGGAGGAATATATGGCAGAAAAACGCGATTATTATGAGGTTCTGGGAGTATCAAAAAGCGCAACCCAGGATGAAATAAAAAGTGCATACAGAAAGCTTGCAAAAAAATATCATCCAGATATGAATCCGGGAGACGCTGCCGCTGAAGAAAAATTCAAGGAAGTTAACGAAGCCTACGAGATTTTAAGCGATGAAAGTAAAAAATCTAAATATGACCAGTTTGGCCATGCAGGCGTTGATCCCAGCTACAGTGGAGGAGGTTACGGTTCTTACGGCGGAGGCTTTGATTTTGGGGATATGGGCGGATTTTCTGACATTTTTGAATCATTCTTCGGAGGAGGAACTTCTTCGAGAAGAAACGGACCGAGAAGAGGTCAGGACCTTCATACCACTATATCAATTTCTTTTGAAGAAGCTGTATTCGGTACGGAAAAAACAATCAGTGTAGACAGAACCGAAGCTTGTAATGAATGTCACGGTACCGGAGCAAAAAAAGGAACTTCTCCGGCAACCTGTCCTACCTGTAACGGTACCGGTCAAACAAGAACTACGCAACGCACGCCTTTCGGTTCTTTTTCAAGTACAAAAACCTGCTCCACCTGCGGCGGTAAAGGAACTGTTATAAAAGAAGCCTGTACAAAATGCCACGGAAGCGGAAGAATTAATAACAAAAAAAATATTTCCGTCAAAATACCCAAAGGTATTGACAACGGTCAGACTATTTCTCTTGCCGGTCAGGGCAATGCAGGTACAAACGGCGGTATGGCAGGAGACTTGTTAATAACGGTAAGAATCGCTCCTCATAAACTTTTTAAACGTGAAGGTCAAAATGTTTACTGCGAATTTCCCCTCACCTATACGCAAGCTGCTTTAGGCTGCGAAGTAGAAGTTCCAACAGTTGACGGAAAAGTAAAATATACAATTCCGGAAGGAACCCAAACTGATACAACTTTCAGACTTAAAGGAAAAGGTATTCCAAATATAAACGGATACGGCCGAGGCGACCAATATGTAAAGGTTTATGTAGAAGTTCCCACCAATCTTTCAAAGGAACAAAAAGAGCTTCTCAAAAAATTTGATACTCTTTCTGGTAAAAAAACCTATACAAAACAAAAAGGTTTTTTTGAAAAATTAAAAGACGCATTTAATGAATAAAAATTTAATATAAAATCACCATATATATTTTTATATATGGTGATTTTATATTAAAATAACCTCGCTTTGGTTTCCAAAGCTATCCTTTAACTTATGAAAAAGCATTGAAATCAAATGTTGAAAATTGCTTTTATCAAATTCATTTATATGTTATAATAATTTGTAGCATCTCAAAGTAAAATCTTTAATCAACTGTTTTTAAAAAATATTTTTATTGAGGAAAATTCTATGAAAAATATTTATTGTTATGACACAAAAATAGGCAAAATTTCAATTTGTGAATTAAAAGGAAAAATAACTGATATTATTTTCGGTGAAAAGACGAAATTATCTGACGAATATAGAATATGTGAAACTGATATAATAAAAAATTGCCGTAATCAGCTTTATGAATATTTCGATAAAAAAAGAAAAACTTTTAATCTTCCTTTGAATCCCAAAGGAACAGAATTTATGCTTAAAGTATATAATGAACTTTTAAAAATTCCTTACGGAAAAACAAAATGCTATAAAGATATAGCTTTAAGTATAAATAATCCCAACGCTTCAAGAGCAGTAGGAATGGCAAATAACAAAAACCCGATTCCAATAATAATTCCCTGCCACAGAGTAATAGGAAAAGACGGAAAACTTGTAGGATACGGCGGCGGGCTTGAAATAAAAAAATTTTTACTTGAACTTGAAAAGGAAAATAAATGATATATAATAATATAGAAAAGGCATTATTTTTGTCAAGGCCTAACAGATTTATTGCCAATTGCAGGCTTGAAAACGGACAGGAAGTAATTTGTCACGTAAAAAACACAGGCAGATGCAAAGAACTTCTTATTTCGGAAAAATCTATTGTATTTCTTCAAAAATCAGACAATGAAAAAAGAAAAACAAAATATGATCTTATTTCTGTTCTTAAAGAGAACCGTTTAATAAATATGGATTCACAAGCTCCAAATCAAATTGTTGAAGAGGCTCTTTTGAATAAAAAAATTATACTTGACGGTTATAATAATATAACCTATTTTAAAAGAGAAAAAACTTTTGAAAATTCAAGATTTGACATTTATCTTGAAAACGAAGAAAAAAAGGCCTTCGCAGAAATAAAAGGCTGTACTTTAGAGCAAAACGGTGTTGTTATGTTTCCCGACGCTCCCACAGAAAGAGGAATAAAACACATAAACGAACTTATAAAGGTTAAAAAAGCAGGATATGATGCATTTATAATATTTGTTGTACAAATGAAAGATGTAAAATATTTTACGCCTAATTACAAAACTCACAAAGAGTTCGGAGAAGCTCTTAAAAACGCCGTAAAAAACAAAGTGACAATATTAGCTTTTGACTGTAATGTTAAATATAATTTTCTTGAAATAAGAGAGCCTGTTAAAATACGGCTTTAACGGGGGAAAGATATGGGTAACTTTCAAAAATTAAAGCTTTTATACCTTGTAAAAATATTTGAAGAAAAAACCGACGAAGAACATCCGATTTCTGTAGACGAAATTATAAACAATCTCAGCCTTTACGATATAACCGCAGAAAGAAAAGCTATTTATTCGGACATAAAAACACTTCAAGATTTTGGTTACGATATCATAAGCGTAAGAGGAAAAAAATTCGGTTATTATTTAGCATCCAGAAATTTTCAGCTGGCAGAACTAAAACTTTTAGCAGACGCAGTTTCTTCTGCAAGGTTTATCACAAAGAAAAAATCTGACGCGCTTATAAAACAAATAGAAAAACAAGCAAGCATATATCAAGCAAAATATCTTCGCCGCCAAATAAGTCTTTCCGGAAGAATTAAAACATATAACGAAAAAATATATTATAATGTGGATAAAATACATGAAAGTATTGCTGACAACCGTGATATAGAATTTTTGTATTTTGATTATAATTACAAAAAAGAAAAAATCTATAAACGCGGCGGCATAAAATATAAATGCAGTCCTTATGCGCTTCATTGGGAAGACGGAAATTATTACCTGATAGCTTTTTATCCAATTTATAATAAAATTGTTCATTTTCGTGTTGACAAAATGGAAAATATCTGTATTATTGATAGTAGGCGAAAAAATTTTAATGAAATTCCCGGATTTGAAAATACAGATATTACTGATTACGGCAATAAATTATTTAATATGTTTTCCGGCGAAGAAATTGCATTAAAATTAAAAGTAAAAAATTCTTTAGCGGGAGTAATGCTGGATAAATTCGGAATGGATGCAAACATTATAAAAGCGGATGAAAACAGCTTTTATATTATGACTAAAGTAATCGTCGGAGAACCTTTTTGGGGATGGATATTTCAATTTGGAGATAAAGTAGAAATAATATCCCCTCAAAAAGAACGTGATATTTTTATCAATAAACTTAAATCTGCAGAAAGTATTTATGAGGATTTAAAAAAATGAAAATAAAATTTTACGGGACAGCTGCAGCCGAAGGCATTCCAGCTTTATTTTGTAGCTGTGATACCTGCAATGAGGTAAGACGAATAAAAGGAAAAGATATAAGAACACGTCAGCAAATCAGTATTGATGATTTTATTGTCGTAGATTTTCCTCCGGATGTGTATATGCATACGTTAATGGGTCTTGATATGACAAAAATAAAACATATTCTCTTTACACATTCTCATATGGACCATCTTGACGCAGATGAAATTACTTTAAGAGGGTTTGGATTTTCCTATCCGGATGAAAACGATCCTCTTTACATTTACGGCAATAAAGAAGTTCTGACAGCGATAAAAAGATCCATAGATTTAGTGGATATAAATACATATAAATATATTAAATTATGCGAAATAAAGGCTTTTGAAGAATTTAAAATAGCTGATTACAGTATTTTACCTCTTGAAGCTCAGCATAAACCAGATGAAAATTGTTTACTTTTTTACATTGAAAAAGACGGCAAAGGATATCTTCACGGAAATGATACAGGTCTTTTCCCCCTTAAAAATTATGAAGCTTTAAAAGGCAAAAAAATAGACATTGCAGTACTTGACTGCTGTTTCGGAAAAATGTTTTCTGACGTAAGCCATATGGGAATTGAAAGCTGCCGTAAAGTAAAAAATCTTCTTCAGCAATCCTGCAACTGCAAAAACGCAAAATTTGTTTTAACTCATTTTTCACATAACGTACGACCTATTCAAAAAGAGCTTGAAGAGCTTGCAAAAGATGAATTTGTCGTTGCTTATGACGGAATAGAATTTGAAATATAAAAAACAGCTTTCAAAATAGATGAAACATTTTGAAAGCTTATATATGCTGCTGTGGCTCAGTTGGTAGAGCAGCTGATTCGTAATCAGCAGACCGTGGGTTCGAGTCCCATCAGCAGCTCCACAAATAAAGTCCCTTATAAACGGTTATTTCAAACCATTTATAAGGGACTTTATTTTTTATTTCCTCAAAAATTATTATTAATTTTACTCCATATTTTCACATATTTTTTAAAATACTTGGCAACTTTATGGTAGCTTTTTTTAATATTTAATTATCCCTTACTGCTTTTAAAAAAATAGAATAATTTTTTTATTTTTTCAATAAATCTCTGATTTCTCTCAATAGTTTTATATCTTCTGGAATTTCTTCAGAAACAGGTTCTTGCTCTGTTTTTTCTTTTTTCTTCCGAAAATGATTTATTGCTTTTATAACCGAAAAAATAACAATAGCCACTAAAAGAAAATTTACTACGTTTTGAATAAAATTTCCGTAATAAACAGCCGCTTCCGCAACACCGTCTGATGCCGGTCTTATAACATATTTAAGTCCGCTGAAATTAATGCCGCCGAAAATAAATCCGATAAACGGCATAATAATGTCATTTACAAGAGATGTGACAATTCCTGTAAATGCGCCTCCGATAATTACGCCTACGGCAAGATCAATTACGTTTCCTCTTGAAATAAACTCTTTAAATTCGGCTATAAGCCCTTTCATTTTACTCATAAATATCCCTCCTAAAATTATATCATTAATCCATATTTTAATTTTACCCGTTCAAGCTTTTGAAGCATAGGCTCCGCTAAAAAAAACAAAAATAACCCTGTAGAGACAGCATGAACTATATCTACCGGAAGTCCGGATATTATAAAAGAAAGCACCGTCGCAAAATTCATTTTTGCATGAGCCATAACAGCCGACGCAAAATTCATTATTACCCCGTAAATTATAAAAACAGAAAAAAATCCGAATATGCTAAGAGCTATTTTGTTTTGACTGAAACATAATTTTTTATAAATTATTCCTGAAACAAAACCAATAGTTCCCATAGCTATCATTTGCCATAAAGTCCACGGACCCTGCTGAAAAAAAATGTTTGAAGAAAGCATAGTTAAAGCTCCCACCAAAAATCCCGTTTCACCGCCAAAAGCTATTCCTGCCACTATGGTCAAAGCGGCAACAGGTTTAAAGTGAGGAAACATATAAAAAACGCTTCTCCCCGCTACTCCAAGTGCGCATAAAACCGCAATTATTACAAGCTCTCTCGCCTGTGGTTTTCTTCCTTCAAATACAAGAAAAAATGGTATCATCGCCTCAATTAATACCGCAAATGAAGTAAAAAGATATTTATCCTCCCCAAGATAAAATACTCCAAGAAATACAGTTAACGGAATTGCCGCAATTATTATTAAAACCGCTGTAATAGTTCTTTTAGAAAGCTTTTTTTGTTGTTTTGACGCTTTTGTTTTTACAGAAGGATTATATCTTTTTTGCCCGAAAGAAACAGCAAAAATAATTAAAGAAACACAAACAAACCCATAAGCTATCCAATCTGCCTGTAAAACTTCAGGTAAAATCCCCATCCTGCTTAAAACTGCAAAACAAAAAAACAATGTTCCTAACAGTGCTGTTATTTTTCTCCATAGCTTAATTTTTTCTTTTTTCTTTGGAAAATCATTGATCGGCGTGTCTTTATAAAAATTTTTAATTTCAATATCATAGTTTTCCTCATCATTATTTCCGCCGCAGGCAGAAATAACTTCTTCTGCAGTAATTGCATAAGGGATAACAGTTTTTGCCATACGTGATGCTGATGTAGTATAAAAACTGTTATTACGAAAAAATTCTCTGGGAGTATTTTCAGCGGCAACAGCGCCGTTAAAAAACAAAACGCATCTGTCAGCATAGCTTGCGCAAAATTCTATATCGTGACTTACCATCACTATGGTAACTCCCCGCTCCAACAGACTTTTTAAAATAGAAGCAAAACGCCGTTTAAACAGCGCGTCCATTCCTTTGGTAGGCTCGTCCAAAAGCAATATCTTTGGATTTGTTAAAAGCACCTTTGCAAGCGCTGCACGCTGCTGTTCTCCTCCCGATAAATCATAAGGATGAGCCATCTTTTTATCTTCCAGTTGGCACAATTTCAGTACTTCTTCAACATTTCCTTTTTTCATTTCGCACAAATCTTCAAATACTGTCTTTTCCGTAAAAACAGCTTGAGGATTTTGAGGCAGAACTCCCAGCAAATTATCAAAAAGATTTTTTATTTTTTCTGTTTTTTGTCCGTTTATATATATATCTCCTCTATAAGGACAGTTAGCTCCTGTAATAAGAGAAAGCATCGTGCTTTTTCCTGTTCCATTTCCACCCATAACTGCTAAAAGCTCTCCCGGATATGCCTTTAACGAAACCCCTTTTAACACATCGGGCGCATTTTTTTCATATCGAAACCAAACTTCCTTTAATTCCAGTGAAGGTTCGGTTTTATGTCTTATTTCATCCTTTTTTGATATTTGAGAAACAGTATTTATACGGGCGTAATTTTCCAGCCAAGCTCTTCCCTCGCTTACCGTCAGCGGACATTTTTCTCCGCTATTTGGAACATTTGCCCAAATTCTCATAGGCGAGGGCATTGCATAAAACATTTTATTATTTCTGTTTTTTAAAGCTAAAGCTCCATTATACGGAGTATCATCTATTGTCAAACGTCCCTCTTCCATCACAAAAATTCTGTCGCTGTAAGGTATAATATCTTCAAGCCTATGTTCCGTCATAAATACAGTAATTCCAAGTTCACGGTTTATTTTAACAACAGCAGATAAAAATTCTCCTGCCGCAATCGGATCAAGCTGACTTGCGGGCTCGTCCAAAATAAGTATTTTCGGCTGCATAATCATAACTGACGCTAAATTTAAAAGCTGTTTTTGTCCTCCCGATAACTCAGAAGTATTTTTGTCAAACCAATTTTGTATGCCAAAAAAGCTTGCTGTTTCAGCTGCTCTGCTTCGTATTGACGAAGTATCTAGCCCAAGATTTTCAAGCCCGAAAACAAGCTCGTGCCATACCTTATCCGTAACTATTTGATTTTCCGGAGACTGTCCTACAAATCCGATTTCTTCGCTTTGAATACGCCTGTCAATATCATCGATATTTTTTCCGTTAAATAAAATTTCTCCTTTTTTTATACCATTTGGAGCAAGAACGGTTTTTAATTGTCTTAACAAAGTACTTTTTCCGCATCCTGAAAGTCCGCATAAAGTTACAAACTCCCCGCAGGATAAAGAAAAATTCAAATTTTGCAGTACATCTTTATCAGAATCAGGATACCGAAAACTTAAATTTTTGACTGATATAATTTCCATTTTCTGTTCTCCTTAACGTGTATAATAACCGGTATAAAACAAAGTAAAAAATATGCAATGTATACGGTTGTCTGATACATACCGCAGATATTGCCCGAAATTTTTGGGAAATAATAAAAATCCATTTTGCCGGATATAACAGATATTAAAACATATAAAAATAAACATAATATAAAGGACAAAATAAACTTATCTCTTTTTTCAAATTTGTATATGGAAAAAGAACTTCTTTTAGATAGTCCGTAGCCCCTGCTTTTCATAGAATCAGAAGTTTCTATAGCATTTTCCATAGTCCATGAAATCATTACAGATAAAATTTTCACAGAATTTTTTACTTTTTGAATAAAATTTCCGTTTGAAATATCATGACCGATACATCTTTGTGCTTGTCTGACAGTTTTAAACTGAGCAATAAATCTTGGTACAAATCTTAATGTCATAGATAATACAAGACTTAAAGAAGGAATAATACGTCCGAATAAAAAAACAAATTTATCAGATGTCATAACAAATGTATAACAATAAAACCATTGAATCACACAAACCATTAAACCAGCCGCCGCAAGCCCATATACAATAGATTCCAAAGTCAAAGGATTTCCGGAAGGCAAATAAGTTAAAATTGTAATTCCTTCATGATTGAATAAAGGATTTATAATCACAATAAATAATAACATAGGAATAATAAATTTAATATTAAATCCAAAACCTTTATAGCCTTTTAAACATAAAGAATAACAAAAAGCGGCGGCAAAAGAAATTCCTAAAAAAACAGGATGCATTAAAAACATAGAAAATACTATAACTGCTCCGAAGTAAATAAAATTTACAGCCGGATGATATTCTGAAAAAGCATCCCTCATTTTGAAATCTCCTTTCTAAATTTTAATTAAACTTATATCTGTATTATAAATTCAAAAAAGTTTCTTTTCTACAA
>CAKTDK010000051.1 GCA_934541205.1 uncultured Eubacteriales bacterium | reverse complement strand
GTTAAGAACTGTAAAAGTTTTTGCAATTCTTCTTCCTCTGTTTCTTGAAAGGACGTCGCTGTGCGTTGTAATATTGACTGTATTAATAGTATCCATTAAAATCCTCCTACAAAGATAAGATAAAATCTTATAATATTATATCAAAATAGTTATATAATTACAATATTAATAAAATATTTGTAACATTTTATTAATAAAAATTTCGTCAAAGTGTACAGTTATTTGAATACATTTTGTATTTCTGCGGTAGCTTCTTTGGCGTCCAAGGTTTCATAAAGTGAATGAAGTTTTTTATAAGAATTTTCACTTATTCGGTAGCTTAAATTATTATATATAATCCTGTGACCGTTTTCTTCATCGTTTGTAAGAATATAGGTATGATAATCACCGTTTTTCATAGTTATAAAATAAGTTATGTCAAATTTTGTTATAGGATTCGGTGCAGTTTTTTCTGCAGGCTGGTCGTTTATTGTTTCCATAACTTTTTTTATTGCTTCAATGTCCTGAATTTTTTTTTCTGTGGGATAATTAGGGTCCTTTTCAGGATCGTATGTAACAGCTCTTAAAAGCTGTACGTCTTCGGCACTATATTTTACAAGAATACTTTGTTTTTTTTCTTTTTGACATCCGACAGCCGAAAATATAAAGAAAGAAATGAAAAGAAAAATCAATACATTTTTTAATTTCATATAAAAACCTCCAAAACTATATGATTATATTTTATGATACATTAAGGATATTGTAAAGGTTTTTTTAAAATTTAAAGAAAAAATTTGATTTTTTAATATTTTAAGTGTAAAATATATTTACAAAGGAGAGGATTATAATGAGTGAATTTGGAAATGATATAGTAACGCTGGTTGACGAAGACGGAAAAGAGACTGTTTTTGAACATCTTGATTCTCTTGAATATAACGGAGTTGTATATGTGGCTTTAGTTCCGGCAGCAGAAAAACCGGAGGATATTATCGAAGCGACGGGAGAGCTTGTTGTTTTAAAAAATGTTAAAGATGAAAATAATGAAGATGTTCTTGTAACAATTGATGACGAAGAAGAATATGATAATGTTGTGATGGCTTTTGAAGCCAGACTTGAGGATGAATTTGATTTTGAAGAAGAGCTTGATATAGACGAATAAAAACGGCATTTTGATTTTGCAATTTTATAGGGTAGTTTTATTTTAGATTTAGTAAAAATTAAGTATATTTAAGATTTTAATCATAGTTTTTCCCCTGCTAAATTTGTAGTATTTTATTTTAAAACCTACACTTATATAAGGGAATCCGGCTCTTCCGGCGGATTGCAGACCTCCCGGTACGGCTTTGTCCGTATTGGAAGAAGGGAGCGTGAAACCGGAAGGAGGATACCCACCTGCTTTTTGGCAGGTTTTTAAAATCTATGCTACGGTGGTGCGGGGGATATTTTATTATTAAAGAGAGCATTATCTTTTTTAGGATTCTCTCTTTTATTTTTTATATGTTCGGAGTAATAAAATGAATAAGTATAAAAAACTTTTGTCTAACACATTGATATTCGGAATAGGTACTTTCAGTTCAAAAATATTGGTATTTCTTTTAATGCCTCTTTATACAAGCGTTCTTACAAAAGGCGAATACGGAACTGCTGATCTTATAATGCAAACCGGAAATCTTATTATACCTCTTGCGTCAATGGGTATGTTTAACGCTTTAATAAGATTCGGACTTGATAAAAAATATAAAAAAGACGATGTTTTCAGTACAGCTGTATTAAGTCTTATTTTAGGATTTTTAGTATTATTTTTGTTTTTTCCGTTAATAAATTTATATAAAGATATTTCAGGATATGTTATATACGTATATTTATTTGTACTTATGTCTTGTCTGCACAGTACCTGTTCTCAGTTTTGCCGTTCTATGAATTTGGTCAAGCTGTTTGCTTTTGACGGTATATTGTGTACTTTTAATACTATTGTACTTAATGTATTGTTTCTTGTTGTTTTTAAAATGGGAATTGTAGGATATGTACTTGCAAATATATTGGCTGATTTTATATCTGCTGTATTTTTGTTTTGTTATGCAAAGCTTTCCCGTTTTCTTAAATTTCAGAGAATAAGAAAGTCTACCGCGGTAGGAATGTTAAAATATGCTGTTCCGCTTATACCTACAAATATATTCTGGTGGATAACAAATGTATCGGACAGATATATTGTAACTGCGTTAGTGGGCGCAGATATAAACGGTCTTTATGCCGTTGCAAATAAAATTCCCAGTATGCTTGTACTTTTGTCTACGGTATTTATGGAAGCATGGCAGATGTCTGCGATAACAGAAAATAAGGAAGGAAAAAGAGAAGTTTTTTTCAAAAAAGTATTTTCAAGCTATCAGGCTATTGTTTTTATAGGCGGTTCCTTTTTAATTTTGTTTACTAAACTTATAACAAGCATTTTGGTTTCTGATAATTTTTATGATGCATGGAAATATACTCCCTTTTTAATAATAGCTATGGCGTGCTCTTGTCTTGCAACTTTTATGGGAAGTGTATATGTCGTTGAGAAGAAGAGTGTTATGTCTCTTGTTACAACGATGGCCGGTGCAATATTAAATATAATAATGAATTTTATTCTGGTACCGATTTTCGGAGCTAACGGCGCGGCATTTGCAACTTTTGCAAGCTATTTATGCGTATTTATTATAAGAGGAGTCAATACCAAAAGATTTATAAACTTCAATATGCATTCTATAAAGGTAGGATTTAATATTGCAGTTCTTATTATTCAAAGTTTTATACTTATTTTTGAGATAAATAATTGGCTTATATATGAAATTTTACTCACTTTATTTATTACGGTAATTAATTTTAGATATGTATTGCAAAGTGTAAAAACAATATTTAAGAGATAAAATTGAATAGAAAATAAAAACTCTGTCCTAAATAATATAAAGGACAGAGTTTTTTAGGTGGTATTTTATGAAATTACAAACTTCTTTAACAAGATTAAAAAGTTCTATGTCGGGACTTCTGACCGGAATTATAAACGGATTTTTTGGTTCGGGCGGAGGAGTAATAGCGGTAATTATGCTGAAAACCGGATGTAAGCTTGACGATAAAAAAGCTCATGCAACATCTGTTTTTGTAATAATGATTTTGTGTATTTTCAGCGGATTTTTATATATTTCACAAGGGGAAATAAAAATAACCGATGTGTTATGGTATATACCGGGAGGAGTGATAGGAGGAGCTATAGGCGCAAAACTTTTAAAAAAAATAAAGACTGATATTTTAAAAATACTTTTTGGAATTATTATGATATATAGCGGAATAAGGATGTTTTTTTGATGGAATATATTTTAATTTTTATAATAACGCTTATTGCCGGAATTTTTTCCGGTATGGGAATAGGCGGCGGAACAATACTTGTAGTAGGAATTACCATGTTTTTAAATAAGGCACAGCTTTTTGCTCAAGGAGTAAATATATTAACTTTTATTCCGATAGCAATTGTTGCGGTTATTATACACATAAAAAATAATAATATTGATTTTAAAAGTATAGTCACTTTTCTTCCTTTCGGAGTTGTAGGAACTTTTGTAGGCAGTATGATAGCTTTTTATATTGATGACAAATATTTAAGATATGGATTCGGCGGTTTTATACTTCTGTTTGGAATATTTACATTGATTAAGGGTATCATAGGTTTAGTTAAAAGAAAAAAGAAAAACAAGGTTTGAAACATCAAACCTTGTTTTATTTTTACTGGAATAATTCAGCCCAGAGCTTATCATATTTTTCTAAAATTTCTTTGGGAAGATTTTTGTACATTTCAGTACTTGTTTTTAAATATGCGGGCGACGGGAAAATAACGCCGTCATTTTTTATTTCTTCAGGAAGTTCATTATACAGCAATTTGTTTGGAGTTGCATAATAAGTCATATCCATATTCTTTTTAGCGCTTTCTTTTTCAAGAAGGAAATTAATGAGCATTTCTGCTTCTTTTTTATTTTTTGCGCCTTTTGGAATTACAAAACCGTCGTAAAAGATATTTGTACCTTCTTTTGGAAGACAATAAGCAAGGTCTTCATTTTCTTCCTTCATGGCAAGATAATCACCTGCATAGTATACGCCCATTGCCTGTTCACCCATTTCAAGCCTGTCAAAAATTTGGTCCATTACATAGGCTTGGACAAGAGGTTTTTGTTTTTTTAGTTCTTCAAAAGCGTTTTCAATTTCTTTTTCGTTTGTGGTATTGTATGAATAACCGAGTTTTTTGAGAGCTATTCCGAAAGTGTCTCTGGAATTGTCAAACATAAGAATTTGTTTTGCATATTTTTCATTCCAAAGAATGCTCCAGCTGTCTACAACGTCGTCAACCATCTTTGTATTATAGATTATTCCTACAGTTCCCCATGAATATGGAACATAATAATCATTTTTAGCTTCAAATGGTATACCTTCGTATTCTTTTGTAGTAAGAATATTTACATAGTTGGGGATATTGCTGTAATCAAGTTTTTCAAGCATTCCCTCATCGCGTAATCTGTCAATCATATAATCTGACGGGACAATAAGGTCGGCGTCCATTCCGCCCATTTTAAGCTTGGAATAGAGCGTTTCGTTACTGTCATAAGTACTGAAGTTAACTTTTATGTTAGTCTTTTTTTCAAATTCATCAATCAGACTTTCATCAAAACATTCACCCCAATGCTGGAATGTAACTTCACCTACATATTTTTTGCCGCATGACGACAAACTGAGCACTGATGCAAAAACCAGTACACACACCATAATGATGCTAAAGATTTTTTTCAACTTTTTTCAACTTCCTTTCCTTTTTTGGATTGTTTTTATTATCTTTAGACTGTCTTAAATTTACTATAACAAGCAATATAAGTACAGTTAAGAACATTATTGAAGACAAAGCATAAATTTTTGGATTTATTTTTTTCTTTGTCATGCTGAATATAGTTACCGCAAGAGTTTGAGCGGTTCCTCCGGTATAATTGCTTATCATAAAATCGTCAAATGATAAAGTAAATGCCAGCAAAAATCCTGTAAAAATTCCCGGCTTTATTTCATAGAAAACAACTTTCCAAAAAGCTGAAAACGGAGTAGCGCCAAGATCAAGGGCGGCCTCATAGGTAAGATTATTTGTTTGTCTGAGTTTTGGAAGAACAGATAAAATTACATAAGGAATATTGAAAGTAATATGCGCTAAAAGCAAAGTTAATTCTCCGCGTTCAAAGCCAAGAGCTATAAACAAAAGCATTAATGAAACACCGGTAATTATATCGGGATTTGTAACGGGAATATTATTTACGGAAAGTACGGCTGCCTTTGTTCTTTTTTTCATATTGGAAATTCCGATAGCAGCCATAGTACCGATTACAGTTGCAATTATTGCAGAAAATATTGCAACTCTTAAAGTAACGCCCCAGGAATTCATTATTTGTTTATCTTGAAAAAGCTGTATATACCAGTCAAAAGTAAATCCGCCCCATTTTGATGATTTGCTTGAATTGAAGGAATAAACTATTAAAACTGCAATAGGAGCGTATAAAAAGGTAAAAATTATAAAAATATAAAATTTCTTTAAAAATTTAAGCATTACATGATCCCTCCGGTTTCGTCAGAATCAAATTTACGCATAATTCCCATACTTATTAAAATAAATATCATAAGGATAAGAGAAATAGCAGAACCAAGATGGGGATTATATGCATTGCCGAGAAATTGCATATCTATTAAGTCGCCTATAAGCATGTTAGCTCCGCCGCCGCCTAAAAGTTTTGATATAATAAATGTTGATATAGCCGGAACGAATACCATTGTAAGTCCGGTCATAATTCCGGGTATGCTGAGAGGAAATACAACTTTAAAAAACACCTGCTTTTTGTTTGCGCCTAAATCCATTGCCGCTTCTATAACTTTTGTATCCATTTTTGCAAGAACGGAGTAAATGGGAAGAATCATAAACGGCAAAAAATTATATATCATGCCAAGGACTATAGCAAACTGAGTATCCATAATGTTTATCGTCGGAAGATGCAGCGCAGAAAGAACAGTGTTTAAAACACCGCTTTCAGTATTTAGTATTTTAATCCATGAATATGTCCTTAAAAGAAAATTCATCCACATGGGAAGCATTGTAAGAAGAACAAAAATATTTTGAACTTTAGGTTTCATTTTTGAAATTATGTATCCTACGGGATAACCTAAAAATAAACAGATAGCCGTTGATATTAAAGAAAGCTTTAACGATCTTAAAAATACGGGAATGTAATTGTTTAGATGACTGAAATTTTCAAGAGTAAATTTGAAGTTATCGTCTGTAAAAGCAAATGCAAGTATAAAAAGCATAGGTACTATAATAAAAATTACAGACCAAATCAAAAAGGGGACGGATAATGATTTTGATTTCATTTCTCACACTCCTTTTTACTTTTTTTCATTATATGAAAGTCAAATGGTTTTACTTTAAGTCCTACTTTTTCACCCGGCTGAGAGGCAATGGTATTATGAGCTAAAAATTCAAAATTATCGCATTCGATTACCATTTCAAAATGAACGCCTTTAAAAGTAAGAGATTTTACAGTTCCGTTAAAAATGCCTTCTTCCGGCTTTGTAATTATAATGTCTTCAGGTCTTATTACAACATCTACGCTTTCATTTTCTGAAAATCCTACGTCGACACATTCTATATCTTTGCCGAAAATATTAACAAGACAGTCTTTTTTCATAATTCCGTCAAGTATATTGCTTTCACCTATAAAATCAGCTACAAAAGCATTTTTAGGCTCGTTGTATATATCCTGAGGAGTACCTATCTGCTGAATTTCTCCTTCGTTCATAACAACTATTGTATCAGACATAGATAAAGCTTCCTCTTGATCGTGAGTTACATATATAAAAGTTATTCCAAGGCGCTGCTGAATTTTTTTCAGTTCAGTCTGCATGTCCTTGCGAAGTTTTAGATCAAGGGCGCCCAAAGGTTCGTCAAGCAAAAGCACCTTCGGATGGTTTACAAGTGCTCTTGCGATTGCAACACGCTGCTGTTGACCTCCGGAAAGAGAATCAATATCTCTTTTTTCATATCCGGAAAGATTAACAAGTTTCAGCATTTCCGAAACTTTTTCTTTAATAATATTTTCGGTGAGCTTGTTTTTACCTTTTTTTAGGCGCAGACCAAAGGCTACGTTTTCAAATACATTAAGATGAGAAAACAATGCATATTTCTGAAATACCGTATTAAGCTCTCTTTTATATGGAGGAAGCTTGCTTATTTCCTTACCTTCAAAAAACACGTTTCCGGAAGTCTGCGTTACAAAACCTCCTATTATGCGAAGAGTAGTGGTTTTTCCGCATCCCGAAGGTCCTAAAAGAGTAACAAATTCTTTATCTCTTATATATAAATTTATATTTTTAAGAACTTTTTCATTTCCGTATTCCATTGATATATTTTTTAAATCAATTATTACATTATTATCCATGGTATCACTCCTAAAAAAACAATAATTAAAATATAATCACTATTTAACAAAATGTCAATAAAAAATCGAAAATTTCTTGATTTTTTTTGAGATTTTCGTATTTTTTATAAATATTTCACAAAAAACCATAGGTATTCTTAAAAATTCTCTTGAATTCTTTTAAATACTCATTTTTCCTAAATACAAAATAAAAAAGTTCCGCTTTAGCAATGTAACAATGAAAATCAAATGCCTGCGGAACATTTTTTATATATTTTCTATATTCAAATCAGGGAAATATTTTTTTACAAAATCTATATTTTTTACTGTAAAGCTTTTTTTGTTTAGATAGTTTAAAATATCTGCATCTGTTGTAAAATCAAAAGTTATTTTATATGAGCAAAGTGTCTGAAATCTATAAGGATAATTTTTATTTATTGTATTTTGACCGTATTTGCCGTCACCTATAAGGGGATGTCCTATGCTTGCCATGTGACATCTTATCTGATGAGTTCTTCCGGTGATAAGATGAATTTTTAAAAGAGATATATCTTTTATCGATGCAATGCATTGATATTCCGTAACAGCGGTTTTGCTGTCTTTTATTTGTTTATTATATACTTTAACCGTGTTTGTTTTACTGTTTTTCAGCATATAGCCTTTTAAAATATCATGACTTTTTTCAGGCTTTTTATATACAAGGCACAGATAATATTTTTTTATCTCACGGTTTTTAATTTTTTCATTTATTATTTTCAGCGCAGCTGCGTTTTTTGCGGCTATAACAATACCTTGGGTGTTTCTGTCTATACGGTTGCATAAAGAGGGGACAAATGAGTTTTCCTTTTCGGGAATATATTCTCCTTTGCTAAAAAGATAAGCTTTTATATGGGAAATAAGAGTATTATAGTTTTCTTTATCATCACTGTGGCATATAAGACCGACAGGCTTATTAAGCAAAAGGATATTGTTGTCCTCATATAATATATCTAAATTTACTTTTAAATTTTTAAAATTGTTTTCATCGGAATCAGAACTGAAAAATTCGTCGTTAATATACATTTGAATAACGTCATTTTCTTTTAATTTTGCAGAGATGTCAGCTTTTTTGCCGTTTATTTTAATTTTTTTTTGTCTTATAAATTTATACATAAGAGATTTTGGCATTGACTTAATTGATTTTTGTATAAATTTATCAAGTCTTTGGTTGCAGTCATTTTTATTTATAATAAATTCTTTCATAAATCTACTCCGTAAATAAGTACTGTAAAATTATTATAGCATAAATATTACTGTAATAATAACATATAATACATAAAGATTTTAATTTGTTTTATACTAAATAGATAAATGTAAAAAATTATAAAAAAATTTTAAAAAAATTATTGACAAAAGTAAAATCCTATGCTAAAATTCTTTAAGTCAGCGAGAGTTGAAAAATTAAAAAACTTATGTGCGGGTGTAGTTCAATGGTAGAATTCCAGCCTTCCAAGCTGGTCGCGTGGGTTCGATTCCCATCACCCGCTCCATTTTTTTTGCGCCAGTAGCTCAGCTGGATAGAGCAACTGCCTTCTAAGCAGTAGGTCGGGGGTTCGACTCCCTTCTGGCGTACCAAAGAAAAAACGTTATATGAAAAACATATAACGTTTTTTTATTTTTAAGTTATTTTATAAACAATGTCTAAGCCGGAAATATTGTATTCATTATTATTAAAAGAAACGACTTCCCTTTCGATTATTTGGTCTATATCACTGGTACAATTATGTTGTTTATAACTCCACTTATTTCCGATATGTAAAGGAATAAGTCCTTTTCCGCCAATTATTTTATAACTGCAGAGTTCATAGTTATATTTATTTCCTTCTTGATCTGTTGAAACAACACGCACAATTCCTATATCGGGTTTAAAATAATTTTCAATTATCATACTATGTCGAATATATTTAAAAACATGACATCCTTTAAACTCACCGATATTTGTATTTACAGTAATATTATCAGAAATATATACAAGGTCATATTCAAGATTTTTTTCACCTACATTTAATGTTTCGTCTGATAAAATAATTCCTTTTGAATATTCATACGGATTTGAAGAAAGCTTATTATAACCCTTCATAATAGGCAAATCAAAATACTGAGACTCTTTTGAGTTTAAAAAATTACACCAGCAAAGATCAGAATTAAATAGAATTTTTTTATTATAAAATAATGCTTTAGTAAAAAATACATTATAATGAATAATATTATTTTCCTTAATAGGAATTGTGTATTTTAAATATTTGTATACGGATATTGCACGAGTATAATCTAAAGTTGATTTATCTAATAATTCCAATGCTTTTTTACAATATGATATTTGTATTTCCTTGTCTATTCTTTGGTCGACATTTTGTATGCCCGTATTTCCCCAGGCCAGGTGTAAATATAATTTTCCGGCGTTATTATAAGATTTTTGAAACAGAAGTTTTTCAATACCATTTTTAATAATTTCTATTTCTCTAGATAAGTTTTTTATAAGAGGTAAGCTTAAATACATCCTGGTCAACAAATCTAAATTGTTTGATTTTTCTGTACATAACAATATTTTATTAAATATATTGTAAAAATTATTATCATTATAATAAACGGGACCAAAAGAAGGAATAAATGTATTAATTAAAAAGTCAATTTGTTCATTGTTTAACGTAATATAATCTGCATTTTCCGCAATAAAATAAATGGTTTTTATATATAAAGCTTGTTGGTTTGGACCAATAGTTGATAATTTTGTTTTTTTAATTAAACTGTCAAGACAGTTTTCTATGTTGGACGACATATATGCATACTTCCTTTTATTTTAAAATCAAATGTATATAAAAAACTTTTTACCATAAAGAAGCTACGCGGTATAATTGGCTAAAACCATTTGGACCGGTTACATATACCGACCAATATGAGCC
>CAKTDK010000050.1 GCA_934541205.1 uncultured Eubacteriales bacterium | reverse complement strand
TGTTATGGGTACTGTAATCGCTATTTTATTATGGTGGTCAAAATTTTTTGCAAAAGTAGCAGAACCTTTTTTAGTAATTTTAAACAGTCTTCCAAAAATAGCTCTTGGTCCCGTAATTATAATTTTAGTAGGTGCAGGAACAAACGCAATAATTTTTATGGCTCTTGCTATTTCTCTTATTGTAACCGTTTTGGAAATGCTTAATGGATTTTTAAACACAAGCAGTGAAAGATTAAAAATGGCAAAAACTTTCGGCGCCAATAAAGTCCAGCTTTTTACCAAGATTGTTTTTCCTTCAAATCTTTCTACCTTATTTAATTCATTAAAAATAAATATCGGATTATCCCTTGTAGGAGTTATCGCCGGAGAATTTCTTGTTTCAAAAGCAGGTCTTGGATATCTTATTGTCTACGGCGGTCAGGTATTTCAAATGGATTTGGTACTTTCAAGTGTTTTAATTCTTTCGGTTGTAGCAGCGCTTATGTATGAAGCTGTTGTTTTATGCGAAAGAATAACAAATAAATTCTTTGGGCATAACGGCTGAAACTTTTTAATAATATAGATAATAAAAGCTGCCTGATCTTGAAATAAATAATCTCACTTGTTATTTAAAACGATTGTGAGCTTATTATAATAAAAAAACCGAAAGGAGTTTTTTAATGAAAAAATTTATGAGAATTTTAAGTTTTGCACTTGTAACAATGATGATGTTTACAATGTTTGCAGGTTGTAAAAAAGATGAAGGAAAAGTAAAAGTCCGTTTAAGCGAGGTTACACATTCGGTATTTTATGCGCCGCAGTATGTAGCCATAAACAAAGGATTTTTTGAAGAAGAAGGAATAGAAATAGAGCTTTCAAACGGCGAAGGTGCTGACAAAGTAATGGCTGCAGTGCTTTCAAATTCCATTGATATAGGTCTTGCCGGTCCTGAAGCTTGTATATATGTTTATAATGAAGGAAAAGAAAATTATCCGAAAGTTTTCGGTCAATTAACTCAAAGAGATGGTTCTTTCCTTGTAGGAAGAACAAAAGATGATAATTTTGACTGGAATAAAATGAAAAACACTACTCTTCTTCCCGGAAGAAAAGGCGGAGTGCCTTATATGACTTTGGAATATGTTGTAAAAAGTAAAGGCCTTACTCCTGGAAAAGATGTAATTTTTGATGACAGTATACAATTTGCCCTTATGGCAGGCGCTTTTACAAGCGGCACAGGCGATTATGTAACTTTATTTGAACCAACTGCGTCAATGCTTGAAAAAGAAGGCAAGGGATACATACTTGCTTCTATAGGAAAAGAAAGCGGAGAAATACCTTATACCGCATATTTTGCAAGCCAGGATTATATGAAAAAAAATCCTGAAACAGTAAAAAAATTCTTAAAAGCAATTTATAAAGGTCAAAAGTGGGTAGAAGAAAATTCAGCTGAAGAAATTGCAAAAGCAATGCAGCCTTCTTTCCCTGATACTGATTTAGAAATACTGACAACTGTTGTAAACAGATACAAAGATATCGATGCATGGTCAAAAACTCCTGTAATGAAAAAAGAAGCTTTTGAAAAACTTCAGGAAGTAATGACTATGGCAGGAGAACTTAAAGAAAAAGCTGTTTTTGAAGATGTTGTTGATAATTCTATTGCTGAAAAAATAATAAAATAATTGGTAAATAAAAAAACAAGCTGAAATAGAAATAATTCTATTTCAGCTTGTTTTTTATATTTTTCTTTACCATTGTAACTTCGTCATACACAATTTTCTTTATTAAATTGAGTTCATATTTTTTTATCAATCAAAATATTATTGGCACGAAAAAGTTTATTATATAGCTTATTTGTTCTTTCATCTCTTTTATTTCCACAAAATTTCAATTTTAAACAAACAGACATATCCTGAAAAATATTCCAGAAATTCAATACAATTATTTTTTAATCTATTCAAATTATAGATTGATATTTTATATTTAAAATAACTTTCTTTTTATATAATTATTATAAAGACCGTAAGGTTTAGATGCCAATCTTTTTAGCCATAGTTCATGTCAAGTTAGGACCAAAAAGCATCTGTACTAGTTCGACATTTCTTTAAGTGCCTATTTGCACATAATACGTGTTCTTAACCTTTGGTAGTTCTATTTTTCCGTATTTACCTCTTTTATGTTGTGTAATACACTAAATCGAAAAACTATATTTCAGGAACTATATAATTCTGCTTTTCAAGAGCTTTTTCAATATTGTCAAGAATCTCATCAGATTCTGCACGCACAGTATGATAGTGATAACCTCCGGTTATGTTCATAAGTTCGGATGATTTTCCGGTTCTAACACCTTCCAAAAACTGTACAACGTGATGTCTTGATGATATATTAAGTGTAGCAGACATTTTTCCATACACTTTATGCCATACATAAACATCTGCAACTGTACCGCCAAAATCAATGATTGTGTTAAGTTCGTTTTCAGTTTGTTCTCTTGTGTGGAACACCTTAAAAACTCTTTCACAAAGCGGAGTACCTTTAATAACATAACCGCTGTGTGTTGACAAAATATCATATCCGTCAGCTTTGAGAGCAGAAATATCTCCAACAATTATCTGCCTTGAAACACCAAGCATTTCAGAAAGTTTTCCACCCGATACAGCCTGCTTTTCAGACATAATTATATTAACAATTTCTTTTCTTCTTTGAGCTGCTTTCATTAACATCCCTCCGTTATATTGCGTGAAGATTTTTAAGTGAAAGGTCAAGTATCGGTGAAGAATGGGTTAATGCTCCGCTTGATATATAATCAACACCAATATCTACAAGCTTTGCAACATTTTCTTTCGTTACATTACCGCTACATTCTGTTTCTGCTTTACCGGCAGTAAGTCTTACTGCTTTTTTCATATCTTCAACACTCATATTATCAAGCATAATAATGTCTGCACCTGCTTCAAGTGCTTCCTTTAACATATCAAGGTTTTCAACTTCAACCTCAATTTTTCTTACAAACGGTGCATATTCTTTTGCCATTTTAACAGCTTCTTTAACACTGCCTGCTGCACCAATATGGTTGTCCTTTAACAAAATACCGTCACTTAAGTTAAAACGGTGATTATATCCGCCGCCAACCTTAACAGCATACTTTTCAAACACACGCATATTAGGTGTTGTCTTTCTTGTATCAAGAAGCTTTGTTTTTGAGCCTCCAAGAAGGTCTGCAATCTTTCTTGTGTATGTTGCAATACCACTCATTCTCTGAAGGTAGTTAAGCGCTGTTCTTTCACCTGAAAGAAGAACACGGATGTCACCACGAACAATGGCAAGCTTCTGTCCGTTTTCAACTTTATCACCGTCTTTACAGAAGAACTCAACCTTAGTATCTGCATCCAAAAGTTCAAATACTCTCTTGAATACATCAAGACCTGCAATTACGCCGTCTTCTTTACAGATGAGTTCAACTTCGCCGGCTTTGTATTCAAGCATAACAGAATTGGTGGTTATATCCTCACTTGTAATGTCCTCTTTCAATGCAGATAAAATCTGATCATCAACATTTAATTTCATAGTAATATTATTCATGGCTTTTTCTCTCCTTATCAATAGATTCTAAAATAAGTTTTTTGTATTCTTCTTGATAGTTTTCATATTGTGTTATATCAACATCAACTTTCATTATATCCTTAACCGTATCATAACTCAAGTTGATATGCGATGCGGTTCTTTTTGCAAATACAAGGCTTTCCAAAAGTGAATTGCTTGCAAGTCTGTTTCTGCCGTGAACACCATTACAAGCAGTTTCTCCGATTGCATATAGTCTGTCCATACTTGTTTTGCTGAACTCATCTACATCAATCCCGCCCATAAAATAGTGCTGTGACGGAACTACCGGGATTGGTTCTTTTGTTACATCATAGCCTTCCTCTAAACAATGCTGATAAATATTCGAGAAATGTGATTTGATTTCCTCTACCGGAATCGGTGCAAGGGATAACCAAACATGTTCCGTTCCTTCTTTTTTCATTTCCTCAAATATGGCTTTGGTTACAACATCACGAGGTTGAAGCTCGTTTGTAAACCTTTCGCCTTTGGAGTTAAGAAGTACAGCACCTTCACCACGAACAGATTCAGAAATAAGAAATTCTCTGCCATCCTTTTTGGTGTAAAGCGTGGTCGGATGTATCTGTATGTAATCTATGTTTTTCAATTTAATGCCATACTTGATTGCAAGAGCGAGTGCATCACCCGTAAGGTGTCTGTAATTGGTTGAATGTTCAAACAGACCGCCGATACCGCCCGTCGCAAGAACTGTGTAATTGGCATTTATAGTCTGATAATTTCCGTTTTCATCATGACCAATAATTCCGTAGCACTTATTATCATTACAAATCAAATCTACCATTGTAAAGTTTTCAATGAGGGTAATGTTTTTACGGATTCTTGCAGTTTCAAGGAGATTTGATGTAATCTCTTTTCCGGTTTCATCCTCGTGAAAAAGTATTCTCGGAGCTGAATGTGCACCTTCTCTTGTATAAGTAAAGGCTTCGCCATTTTTTTCAAATCTTACACCGAAAGAAACAAGGTCCTCTATAACACCCTGAGAAGAACGAATCATTATATCTACTGATTCGGGATTATTCTCATAATGTCCTGCTTTCATTGTGTCCTCGTAAAAGGCTTTGTAATCAGCTTCATCTCTTAAAACACAGATTCCACCTTGCGCAAGATAAGAATCACTTCTTCTTGCTTTATTTTTGGTTACGATTAAAATGTTTCTGTTTTCAGGAAAGTTAAGTGCACAGTAAAGACCTGCAACACCACATCCCACAATCAATATATCTGTATTCATATTATTTCGCACACTCCAGCATTCTATCAAGAGGCACAAGTGCTCTCTTTCTTGTTTCGTCATCTATTGTTACTTCATTTGTTTCATCTTTCAATACCTTTAAGATATTCTCTAAGGTATTAAATTTCATATCCTTACAACAAGGTATAGGATTTACAAATATAAATTCTTTATCAGGGTTATCATTTTCGAGCTTATATTCAACACCAACCTCGGTGCAGATAATGAACTTTTCACAATCACTTTGTTTTGCATAACTGATTATATCTGCTGTACTGCCTATATAATCTGATATATCCAAAATCTCTTGTTCACACTCCGGATGCGAAAGAACCATAGCATAGGGATGTTTTTGTTTTTCACAAAGTATCTGTTCTTTAGTTATAGCTGCATGGATTGGGCAAAAACCGTCATTCAAAATAATATTCTTTTCGGGAACCTGCTCTTTAACAAAACTGCCCAGGTTTTTATCAGGAATAAAAAATATATTTTTATTCAGCAATGACTTAACAATCTTTATAGCATTTGAAGATGTAACACATACATCACTCAAGCATTTAAGCTTCGCTGTTGAATTGATATAACATACTACTGCCAAATCATCATACTGTGCTCGCATCTGTTCTATTTTATTTTCGGAAACCATATGTGCCATAGGACAATCTGCGGACAAATCAGGCATCAGAACCTTTTTATCGGGATTTAATATCTTTGCACTTTCTCCCATAAATGAAACTCCACAGAAAACTATTATATCTGCCGTACTCTGCTTCGCAATTTTAGCAAGATAAAAAGAATCACCCACATAATCAGCTACTTCCTGAGCTTCATTGGGTGCATAATAGTGTGCAAGTATCACGGCGTTTTTGTCCGTCTTTAACTTTTGTATTTCCATTTTCATTTTTTGGATCACCTCATTGTTACATACATCATATTGTAACATCCTAACACATAGCTTTACACCTGTCAAGTTTATCTGTAAACTTTTGTATGGTTATACAAGAAGTAAGAGCCTTTGTGTATAGCACATCGGCTCTTTTACAATAGGTTTATTCGTTAATTAAGTTACTTTTTTTACATTGTTTTCAATCAATTCTTTCGTATATTCCCAAATATCTTTTGAACCCAACTCAGATTTCCTTTGACGATTTACAACTTGCGACTTTTTTATTCCGTGTCGTTTCCAATCCTCACCATTATTGGAATTATTCAATATGATAGGTTGAAAATTATCCATTACACGGGCAAACTTTGCTTCAGGTGTTACACCTTTCTCAAATTCTTCAAATAATGATTTCAATTCATCTCTCTGCTCATCAGGAAGAAGTCCATAGATTCTGTCCGCTGCTTTTTCTTCCCGATTTTTTTGAGTTTCAAGATTAGCATTATCGTAAGCATAAATATCTCCAGCATCTATTTCAACTATATCATGAATAAGAGCCATCATCATTGCCTTTGCAACATCAAATTCTTCATTTGCATATTCTTTAAGCAGATAAATCATTATTGCCATATGCAAGCGTGCTCTGCATCATTTTCCTTCCTTTTGTAGTCTGTCTTAAAATATTTTTTTCCTTATCTATTTCAACAATAAAATCGAGTTGCTTTTTTAATCTTTCAAAATTCATTTTTATACCTCATTTACTCAACAACAATTTTTCTTACTTATTTTTAGAATGAAGCTTTTTATATTCCGATGGAGAATTCCCGTATGTTTACAAAATAGCCTGCTGAAATATAAAGCGTTATCGTAACCGATTGCATCAAATATTTCACTTATATTCTTATTTGGGTTTTCAATAAAACCTTTAGCGGCAACTAATCTCGTCAGAAACTATCGTCTTGATTTCTTTATTATGTATGTTATTTTATCTGTTCAAAATCGGTTGAAAACTGCCGATTTGTTGCTCTTTCCGGTCAGGATACCTTTGGCAACTACAATAAATGTCTTTTTCTCTTTTTTGCAAAATTGGCTCAAATCCGCATAAACACTAGGAAAACTCGGCGTCATCTAAATACTACGGTCTTTATAAGCTCGTGTCAAGTTAGGACTAAAAATTATTAAAAATACCTTTGATACATTTGCTTCAAAAATTCTTCTGTAATAGGAAATCCTGAACTTTCACCAATAATTGAATCCATTCTACAGTATGGACACAAGGCTGTTCCATTTGTATCTTCAACCCAATCTTCTATAATATTAGGATTAAATATTTTTAAGCAATAAAAACATTCACAAACACTGTCTTTTAGTAGTTGAGGTTTATTGTTTATAGAATGTTTGTATACTAATTCAAACTTATCCATATTATATATCCTTTCGGCAAATTTCAATATATCAACCAGTATTATAAATAACTAATTTATTATTTTCTGTAATAACCCCTTCTGTATTTTCATTTGAGTCCCAAATATAATAATTATTTATTATAAATTCAACTATTTCATAAAAAATTGTCTTTCTCCAAAATATTAATTAATAAGCCGACTGATTTTTCAGTCGGCTATAAATTATAAATATTTTTTCAATGAGTCAACTTTGTCAAGTTTTTCCCAAGGCAAATCAAGATCATCCCTTCCAAAATGTCCGTAAGCTGCCGTCTGTTTATATATAGGTCTTCTCAAATCAAGCTTTTCAATTATAGCTGCCGGTCTGAAATCTATTTCTTTTTTAATTATTTCAGCTATTTTATCATCAGCTAACTTGCCGGTTCCAAAAGTATTTACTAAAACAGACACAGGATGCGCAATTCCGATTGCATAAGCAAGTTGTATCTCACATTTTGTTGCAAGACCTGACGCTACAATATTTTTTGCAGCATATCTTGCGGCATAAGCAGCACTTCTGTCAACCTTTGTAGGATCTTTTCCCGAAAAAGCTCCACCACCATGGCAGGCAGCTCCGCCGTAAGTATCAACAATAATTTTTCGTCCTGTAAGTCCCGAATCCCCGTTTGGTCCTCCAATTACAAATCTTCCAGTAGGATTTATATATATCTTTGTTTCATTATCCATTAATTTTTTATCAACAACAGGAGAAATTACTTCTCTTATAATATCTTCTCTTATCTGCTCTAAAGATACTTCAGGTCCATGCTGAGTTGATATTACTATTGTATCAATTCTTTTTATTTTGTCACCATCATACTCAATTGTTACCTGACTTTTTCCATCAGGTCTTAAATATTCAAGTATTCCTGCTTTTCTAACCTCAGACAATTTTTTTGTAAGCTTGTGAGCAAGAGATAAAGATAAAGGCATATATTCTTTCGTTTCATCACAGGCATATCCGAACATCATTCCTTGATCTCCAGCTCCGGTATCAAATTCATCTTTAATTTGCCCTTCTTTTGCCTCCAGTGACTTATCAACGCCCATAGCGATATCCGCAGACTGCTCGTCAAGTGAAGTTAAAACAGCACAGGTATCGCAGTCAAATCCGTATTTCGCTCTGTCATATCCTATTTCTTTTATTGTTTTTCTAACTACTTTTGGAATATCTACATAACAATTTGTAGTAATCTCTCCCATAACAAGTACAAGCCCTGTTGTAACTGCAGTTTCGCAGGCAACTCTTGCATATTTGTCTTTCGACAAAATTTCATCAAGTACTGCGTCAGAAATCTGATCGCAGATTTTATCCGGATGTCCTTCAGTTACTGATTCTGATGTAAAAAACTTTCTTTCCATTTTAAATTCCTTTCTGATTGAAGCTATAAAAAACTCCTCTGTAAAGACAAAGGAGTTAAATACACTTTATTTCCTCATCTTTCGATTTATCGTAGGATTTAGCACCTTGTAATACAGGTTGCCGGGCTTCACAGGGCCTATTCCCTCCACCTCTCTTGATAAGGTTATTTACTTTTACATACAATATACTACAAATTATATCTTTTGTCAACCCAATAAAAAGTTCAAAGAACCAAGAACTCCATAACTTATTAAAGTAACCACTATACCTGCTGCTATTACTCCCAAAAGAATCATTGGAAAGGCATGCTTAAACTTTAATCCAAGTATTGCCGCAACTCCTGCTCCCGTCCACGCTCCTGTTCCAGGAAGAGGTATGGCAACCAAAATAAAAAGACCCAAAAGCTTATATTTCTCAACTTTTTCACTTCCGCGCATAAGCTTTTTTTCTATCCAAAGGGCAGGCTTTCTTATAAAATCAATTTTACACTTTTTCATCCATTCAAGAACAAATGTAAAAAGAAATAAAATAATCGGTACAGGAAGCATATTGCCTATTACAGCAAAAATAAAATTAACTACCGGCGATAAACCGTTAGCGCATCCAACAGGTATTGCTCCTCTAAGTTCAATAACAGGAACCATAGAAATAAGCATTACCCAAAGTTCTTTTGAAAATTTTGTAAAAATTTCAGAAAATATAAAAAGAAACATAACAACCTCCATTCAATTATCATACATGAATGGAACAATTATATCATATATTAAAATTTATGTCATTAATATCAGCATATTTATTTAATGTATTATTGTAATACCAATGCTTTTTTAGGACAAAAATTCGAACATTTACCGCAGGCTATACATTTATTGTAATCTATAGTGGGAGCTTCAAAATTTTTTTGTAATAATGCTTCTGCAGGACAAATTTTTACAGCCGGGCATTTATGATTTTGGGGACATTTATCTACTATTATTTCTAATTTTTTATTCATTATAATTTTCTCCTTTTAAAACTTTTATACTTCTTGTCGAAAGCAATTTTATAAGAATAAAAGCAAATATTGAGTTTGCTCCGGCTTTTATCACATTAAACAAAAATATGAACGGCATTACTGCTATTACACCGCTTAAAGGGACCTTCATATATATTGGCGTAATAAGCAAATTCCAAAAAATCATTACAACAACCATTGTAACTGCTCCTAATGTCATTCCTAAAACTGTTCTTTTCGTAGATTTATTTTTTCTTGTAATTAAACCAAACACAAGACAATAAAATCCCGTTGCTAAAATATGCATTATTCCTCCAATAATGCCAGCTTCTGCGCTTACGGTAAAACACTGAATTACAGAAACCACAACAGTCATGATTATTCCACTGACAGGTCCTAATAAATATGTACCGAAAAATATAGGAACATCAGCAGCTTCATATTCCAAAAAAGCAACAACAGGGAAAATAGGAGTTTTAAATACCGTTAAAATTACTGCTATAGCAGATAAAATGGCCATTAACGTAAGTTTTCTTATATTTATACTATTTGTTTTCATTATTAAATACCTCGTTTCTGAGATATTTTCAAGGTGAAAAAACAGGCTCCGGAAACAGAGCCTGTTTTAAGCGTTTTTAATAACACTATTTTCTTTCATCCGGACTTTTCTGATAAAATAATCAGGAAGTATAACTTCTGCAACTTTAATAATAAAATTTGCTTACCGTCGGCTTTGGAATTTCACCAAATCAATCCAAAAATTTCTCTCGGAGTCGTGGGCTTAATAATAAATATATCACCACCGGTGGGGAATTTCACCCCGCCCTGAAAATACTTAAATTTTTATTAAATTATATAATTATGCAAGAATTTCGTTAACAACGCCTGAACCTACAGTTCTTCCGCCTTCACGAATAGCAAATCTAAGACCTTTTTCAATAGCGATATGATTGATAAGCTCAACAGTTATTTCAACGTTATCGCCAGGTTTACACATCTGAACATCATCAGGAAGAGTAATAACACCTGTAACGTCAGTAGTTCTAAAGAAGAACTGAGGTCTGTAGTTTGAGAAGAATGGGCTGTGACG
>CAKTDK010000049.1 GCA_934541205.1 uncultured Eubacteriales bacterium | reverse complement strand
GTGCCTTTACGATTAAAATCACTCCCGTATGCACTTTTCTATCTTTTTCTATATTCTTCTCCTCTCAAAATAGCAGAACCAGCTACCCTTGTCAACGATAAAATAAACAGG
The DNA here is from genome assembly GCA_934541205.1 of uncultured Eubacteriales bacterium. GTDB lineage: Bacteria > Bacillota > Clostridia > Oscillospirales > RGIG7773 > RGIG7773. The sequence continues at coordinate 10,818 of CAKTDK010000049.1, read as the reverse complement.
CTACGCCCGCCATTAATAAGTGTCCTGCTCCTGCTTGTATGACAAATACGAGTATGAAAGCAACTAATACTTTTGCCCTTGAATAGTATATTTTTCCTTATATCTACCCATATCGTTTTATATCGCTATAAGAAACTCACACCATTTGGGCACTAAAGCATCAAAAATCACTGTTGTTTTTAGTTTCTTAACAGGTGAAAAATCCAGTATTTGCAAGGCTTTTAGTAATTCAATACTTTTCGATAGTACAACTCAAATACTATTTTTTATAAATTATTTTATTACTTTAACAGATAAAATTTCTCCGAAAGTTTGAACATATCCGTTTGAAATTCCCAAAGTGTCGCCTACCGTAATAATTTTACCGGAATCTGTATAAAACCCCTGATCAGTTTCCGAGCCTTTTGTCTGCAAGGTAATTATAAGATCATATTTATCATCATACTGAGTAAATATGTATTCTCCGTTTTCAAGCCTTACAAGTTCTCTTGCAGGAGATTTTTCAACAGAAACTATATCTCCAACATTCTTTTTTGTTTCAGCATCTTGAATATTTTTATATTCTCTTTCCACTTCATCTATCGAAATTTGTCTTAATCGTTCAACACTTACAGTATATTCAATAATTTTATCTCCGCCTTGAGTTGTTTTTACTTTTTTAAATTTTATTCCTACTGCAACTACCGCAAAAATCAAAAGCAATATTACAATAATGTCTATAATATTGACTTTTCAGAAAATACGTCCTTTTTTATCTATAAACTTCATAATTACATATGCTCCTTTGCATCAGCTTTCTTTAGAGTCTTCTACCAACAACACATAACCGCTGCCAACAAAATTTTTTGTTCTTAAACTCAAAAGCTTTCCTACCTGTATATCTTCATCAGCTGGAACCTCAATTACTACTTTCGCATCAAAACGTTCGGGAACATTAACTTTTTTAACTTTTCCGTCTACCTGTGAAACAACATATTCTTCACAAGGTTTATAGCTTACATCTTTCACAGTTCCGAGAGGAACATTATTTACAACTTCTATTGCTGCGTCACCGACCTTTATATTTTTACAAAAACTTTCTCTTTTTTTAGTAATTTCTACTGTTATAAGCTGTTTTTTCTGTTCATCAGGTTCGGTAACTCTAGTACTTAAAAATTTGTATCCCACAAATACAATTAAAACTGTCAATAAAATAATAAGTAAATCAATTATATTTATAATACCAAATAATTTTCCCTTATCATTCGTTATCTTCATTTTTTTCATCCTTTCGCTCAGCAATCTCAGCATAAATATCTTCTATTTTTTGTGCCATTTCTCCAATTCCAAATTTCTCTTCAAAAATTTTCTTTCCAATTTTGCCAAATATCTCTCTTTTATTAATATCATCACTTAATTCAAGTATAGCCGACGATAATCTTTTTTCATCATTATTAGGAACAATTATACCACTTTTACCATTATCTATTACTTCTGAAGGTCCTCCGGAATCGGTAGCAATACATGCTTTTCCTAAACTCATTCCTTCTATCAAAGCGATGCTCAAAGCTTCCCGGTACGAAGTAATAACCGATATATCAATAATATTTGTAATATCATTTACATTTTGTATATATCCAGCAAAAACCACTTTATCATCAAGGTTTAATTCTTTGACTTTATTTTTTAGTTTTGTTTCAAGACTTCCCGCCCCCACAATTAAAAACCGTAAATTTGAATCTTTTTCACAAGATAACTTAGCGGCTCTTATAAATAAATCATGGTTTTTGACTTCTTCCAAACGAGCAACGATTCCAATTATTACATTGCTTTCATTAAATCCGTATTTTTCTCTGATTTCTTTTTTCTTTTCAAAAGATATTGGAATAAGGGGATTTATACCGTTATAAACAAGGCGTACTTTATTTTTCTTTATTCCATCATAAATTAAATTGTTAACAACTGCTTCAGACACTCCTATTACTCTATCGCTTAAAATATTATTTATAAATTTATATAAAATATTTTTAGGAAAAGATTTCTTCTCTTCAAGACAATGTCTTGTATTGACAATTTTTACGCCTTTAATTCTGCCAGCAATACGTGCAGAAATACAAGCATGGGTATGAATTAAATCTGGTTTTTCGTCTGTTATTATCTTTTTAAAAGTTCTTATACCGCTGAAAGAAAAAGACTTATCAGCAATATTTTCAGCTTCTATAACACTGACATTTAATTTTTCAATCTGTTTAATAAGTTTTGCACCTTTCGGCAAAACTACCGAAACTTCTAATTTATCTCTATTATAAGACTTTAAAAAATTTAAAAGCCATATTCCGGCTCCGCCGATATTTGTATCAGTCAGTATTTGTAAAATCTTCATAGCATCACCTTGTTTTCTTCATTATCAATATTAACACCGCTTTGAAGCATTCCCAAATAAATCCAAAACATTAATACCATACGGAAATTATACCATAAATTCTCTGCCATTCCCTGAAACAAAAATCCCAAAAACGAACCGGCCATTGCTAAAGTTACTATACCAATCAAAGAATTTCTTTTCTTTACAAGGGAAATTTGTTTATACGAAGTTAAAATAATAGCAGCAAAAGTTATCAAACCGAATATACCCATTTCAACAACCCACTGAATATAAAAATTGTGTGAATGAAGAGCAAATCCTGCGCCATTTAACGCATAAGAAGGATATATCTGTGAAAAAGCGTCAGAGCCTATGCCTATGCCGCTCATCCAATAATCCCTTGCAATGCGAAGAGAAGCAATCCATACAGATACCCTGTAAGCAGTTGAAGAATCCTGCATATTTCCAATACTTGTAAGCCTATTTAAAATACTTGCAGGCAAAACAGAAGGCATCAATAATAAACCTATTATACACAAAATAAGCCATCGTCTGTCACGAAGCAAAACAAAAAAAACTAATGACAAAATAACTCCTACCCAAGCTCCTCTTGACCAGGTATATAACAAACAAACAAACATGGCAATGTTAACTAATGTATAAATAATTTTTGTTCCTGACTCTTTGCTTTTTAAAAGCATTGCAAAAGCTACAGGTATAACAAGTATAAAATACTGGCCCAAAACATTCGGATTATCAAAAGTAGAATAGACTCTTACTTTTATATCTTCAAACATCTGGGTATCCACCCAGCTTTGAGTAGTATCAACCCCGCTGAAATTCTGAATAATCCCATAAAGGGAAACTAAAGCACCACACAAAATAAATAAAACCATCATAGTATTCCAAGAAGATTTGGTTTTTATTGTATTTACAATAAGAGGAAAAGCCATAGCAAACATTATATAAACAAGACATATTCTGATACTGCTTTCCAAATCTACGCTCGTAATACTTGATAATATTGCTAAACCTAAAAAAGCTATAATAAGCATATTAAAAGGAGTTACAATATAGTGAGCATTTTTATCTGATGCAAGATGAACTCCAAAAGATACTGCCGTAATACCGATTAAACTCACAAGAAACATTGTAGGAAGTATTGGAGCAAATATCACAAATAAAAATACTCCAATTACTGTTTTCCATAAAATTAAAATAATTGCAAAAGCAGAAGCAATACTTATTAATCCGGCAAGAGGATGCATATATCCCAAAAAGCCGCCTACAAAAAAAGCTATAATTGCAGCAAAAAAGATATTTTTAAACTTGTATACAGAAACTTCGTACTCTTGATATCCGCTGTCAAAAGAAATAAATTTCTTAAATTTTACAGCAAAAAAACTTCCGGAAATAAGATTTGCAATACTGTTTTGACAAAAGAATAAAATAATTGATATTCCTAAACCAAAAACAGTTAGAATAATATCTGCTTTTCCGAAATGTTGAAATAAAAATTCTATAACAGCATACCCTAAAAATAAAAATAATCCAAGTATACCGTACTGTCTTAAAGACACATAAAATAAATTAGAAAAAATCTTATTAAAAATACTTTTATTTTTTATTTTTTCAACATTTTCTCCAATTGAATTACCTATTTTCTTTAAAAGTCTAATAGGCGACATAAGAATTTTAAAAACGAAACTATTTCTCCAATAATTTCCTTTCATAAAACTATTAAGAAAAAAATTAATTATCACACTATATACAGCATTTTTTTTAAAATAATTACAGATTCGGTCTATAATTCTCTCAATACCACTATTATTGTAAAACTCCGTTATTTTTTGAAAAAAACAAATAAAAAAGTTAATTATTGCACTGTTTTTCAAGCGTTAACCTCCTTTTTAACTTAATTTAAACCTTTTCATATCATATCTCTTTAATATTTGATATTATACCCTGTTTAAAGGATATTTGTCAACTAAGCCCTGCGCTAATTAATAAAACACTTTAAAATATTTTTATAATAATTTTAAAAAATAAATATAAAAGACAGAAAAACTAATATTGTTTCTCTGTCTTTCTATTCTATAATCCAAAACTGTTCGGTATTATTCCCACTCCGTTTTGAAAGGATTGTCATCCATTCAAAACGGTATCAAATACTTGATTTTATGGCGTTGTGTCTCAATAGTCTCAGTCAAAAACAAGCGGAAAAACTTTTTTGTGTACTTGCTGTGTACCTCAAAATCAGGTATCTCACACAACTCACTGGTTGCAAGAAAGAAGTTTTTTCTTCTTAAATTTGTTTTATTATAACACAAAACGCTCCAACTTTCAAGGCGGAGCAAAAGTAACGGCACAGATTCATTATCGAGTCTGTGCCGTTTTTCTTTTTACAAGGAGGAAATCATGTCAGAATATCAATTAGAACTAAAACAAATTGTGGACTACCCACGATGCCGGATTTATCGGCAATTCATCAAGATGCTGATGCAGGACGAAAATATCCGCACCGGTGGCAGCTCAGGGCTCTACTACTTCACGGTTTTGTCCTGCTACGCAAACTTTCGCACATCATATAAACGGATAGATGGGATCAGTTATACGATTTATCCCGGCGAATGGATTTGCCGTGTGAGTGAATTGACAGAATGGTTCCGAACCAGATTTCAGCACCAGGCTATCAGTATACTCAAAGATCTGCAGGACAGGCACCTTATTACCTATTCTCTGCTTGGTCGCGGCAAGCTGATTAAATTCAAAATCAAAGGATGGTGTAAACATAACAGAGTTTTAGATTACAATGCGCCTTGTCAGAAAGACACCGGCTTTTTCTTTTTGCCGGTTTCCGTAGCAAATGAACTGGTTGGATCAGGACGGTGTTCAGAAATAGACGCTATGCTGGACCTATGGGTAAATACCATATATAACGACACACAGGTGCAAGGCTCGGAGTTAGGTCCTGTGGTCTATATGCGAGATGGCACCGGCAATCCACTTATAGGATATGCAGAACTGGCGGAGCGCTGGGGAGTATCAAAAGCGACCGCCGGACGCTATCTTCATAAAATGCAGCAGCTTGGATACATTTCTATGGTTGCCTTCTCCGGGACACACGGTACTGCAATCTATCTAAAGCAATACCTTTCTACAATGTTCCAGATATCCGATGTGCTGATCGATAAGGATGAGGTGGCAATGTCGCTCAATCTCAATATTCATATTGATGATACTTCGGAAGAAATCAGCGTATCAGAAACGGAATCCGGCGTTTCAAAATCGCACACAGAAATTATTCTGCAGAAGGTGTCCAAAATCCTTGCTGCACAGGGTTTTCCGTGCTTTTCATGTCCGAGTATGCAATATAAGTTATTACCTTTATCCGACGATTGCAGGAAAGCAGTTATCAATACTTGTAATCTTAGAGATAACAAGGAGTATCGATATCTGTTTGTTGTGTCGTGTAAAAATTCAAAGGAGCTTTTCCGGTTCGAAATTCGGTTGGTTCCGGTTATTTTGAAGGAGGTGCTTCAAGGTGAAAAAACAAAAGGAACAACTACCTGAAAACCCTAAATTTCATGATACCTGGCTTCTTCTACGCAAATACAGGGATGTAGTGTGGGGGCTGGAATTATCGGTTCAGCAGGTTAAACGGCGTTTTCAAATGGAATTCGGAAGCAGCATAGAAGACTTTTTGGAATCGATTTATATTGCCGGCGTGGATTTTTCCGATAACGGGATCCAGGAACAGGCGCGAAGTATTGAAAAAAGCTATCAAATGCTGAAACTGCTGGAAAACTCGGTAAATATTATGCGAAATAAGCATAAAAACGGTGAAATGTACTACTGGCTGCTCTATTACAGCTATCTTTCCCCACAGCAGTACCAAAGTGTTGATGAAATCATTGAAATGCTGAAACCGCATATTTCGGATATCAGTCAGCGTACTTTTTCCGTAGACGAAGGAATGCCATTGAAGCTCTCTCTTCAATCTTGTGGGGCTATACTTCTCAGGACAGCTTGCATCTTTTAGAACAATTTTTCCCTGAAAATTGAAACTGGCAGTATATTGTCGCAAAGTGGCAGTACATTGGCAGGGTTTTGCGATTGCAACGCAAATCCATATATGCTATAATGAGTATGCTCAAAACTGTATCAAGTGCCGACGAACACCATTTTTTGATGGTGTTTTTTTATTGCTCAAAATTGGCACAAACCCACAAGCCGCCTCATTTATCAGAGGCGGCTTAGTCTTTTATTTCAAGGAGGTACAACTGTGAAAAAGCAACTGAAACCCGTAAGAGCGGAGAAACAAGAACGCCGGCATTTTGATATCGGCAGACTTTTGTTCTCCGTTTTTTTAACTGCAACCATGGTAGGCGGCACATCCATCCAGGCATTTGCTGCTACGACTGTGTGGGACAAGGCAAATGAAATCATGAAGGATGTCTATACGCAGATTCTCGCGATTTCAACCATCGCTGCCGTTGTGACTGCGGCCATCGCTCTTCTGCTGATGAATTTCTCGAAGTCCGGCAGAACCGTCGATGAATCCCGCGCATGGCTGAAAAGGATCATTATTACTTGGTCGATCCTCAACAGTCTTGGTTTCATTATGGCATATATCACACCTTTCTTTGCAGGCGGAAAGTGGAAATGATAGTCGTCTCTATGTCGGAAAGGATGTGATGCTGTGGGTATACTTGACGGAATTGTAGAGTGGATCGCAGAGCAAGTCATGAGCGGACTGGATTTAATCAACACATCAGTTTTGGGCGCATTGGGCTGCAATATGTCCACCTTTACCCGGTATTTTCCGGCAGCAAAGACAATGTACAGTATTTTTGTTGCATTGGCAATCGGACTCATCCTCTTAAATTGGGTATGGCAGCTCTTCAAAAACTACGGGTTATCCGCCGGTATTGAAGCCGAGGATCCCGTAAAACTATCTGTCCGTTCGGCAATATTTGTTCTGCTCGCTTACTTTGCAGATGAAATCGTTGATACCATACTGACAATCGGAGGTACACCGTACAACTGGATACTCAATTCATCATTGCCACCGTTGGATTTTGCCAACTTTAACTCTGTTTTACTGACAATTCTTGGCGTATGTGCTAACGGTGCGGTAGCTCTGATTGCGTTGATTTTAATTCTCATATTGGCCTGGAATTATATTAAATTACTGTTTGAAGCGGCAGAGAGATACGTCCTGCTCGGTGTTTTGGTCTATACCGCACCAGTTGCATTTGCGATGGGTGCATCACAGACGACATCCAGCATATTTAGAAGCTGGTGCAGAATGTTTGGAGGACAAGTTTTTCTGCTAATAATGAATGCATGGTGTTTACGGCTCTTTACCAGCATGGTCGGAAACTTTCTCTCCAACCCGCTATCGTTATAGGAGGAGGTACGATGAAAAGAAAATATAAAATATTGATTTTACTGTCGGTTTTGCTTCTAACCATCTCTTTTACGGCTATTCCTGCTTTTGCGCTGACTGAAAGCGAAGTGCAGAATCAGGTTAATGCCGTTGGCAAGGAAGCTGTAACCGGCAACATATTTATGTGGTTTTTATGTGCCATTGCCTTTTTGAAGGTATCGCAAAAAATTGACAGCTTTATGAGCAGTTTAGGCATCAATGTCGGACATACAGGCGGTTCTATGCTGGCAGAAGCAATGATTGCAATGCGTGGAGTCGGTGCAGCAAAATCTTTTTCAGGCGGCAGAGGCGGTGGAGGCGGATCCTCCGGAAGCAGTGGCGGCGGAAATACATTTTTGAAAGGCGGTCTTTCCGGTGTAGTCAGCCGTAAAGTCACAAACAATGCCATAAATAACGCCAACGGTTCTAAAAGCGGCGGGCTCGGAGGAATGGCCTTTAATTCCTCTTTGAACAAAGGCGGCGGATTTGCCAACTCGGTCATCGGGAAGATTGCAACCGGCAATATGTCCTCCACTGGTTCTATTTCAGGAGAAAACGCTGCAAACTCCCTTATGTCGTATATGGGATATACAGCTCTCGGCAAAGATGCAGAAGATGTCCCGTCATTTTCTGATGTTGAAATCGGCGGCGGTCATATCTTTGCAACCGAAACTTCCGCAGAACACCCGGAAGGCATTGCTATGGGGATGTATCACACCGATCAATATATGGCGCCGGAAGGCGACTACACGACCGTGACTGCAGCTGACGGTACAACCTGGTATAAGCAGTATGCCACTGATACCGTTGAGCGCAAGCCATACAAAGCTGATGACGGTTCGGTAGCATATCAGGAAAGCATTGTTAAAAAACTCCCCAAAGCACCTGCCAGAAAGGACAGAATGTAATGACTGAAAACAACCGTCCTGTAGCAGAACCTTTACAAAAAACAGCCCAAACAGCTCAAATGGTAAGAGGCGCTATTAAAACAGGTAAAGCCATTGCAGGAGCTGCCAAAGGTGCAGCGGCAGGCGGTCCGTATGGCGCGGCTATCGGCTTAGTTTGGGGCAATCGGAAACTGATCGGTAAAATCATCATTGCGGTCATTGCCGTCTTAATGATACCGATCATGATAATCTGTATGCTCCCGTCTATTATTTTCGGCGGTCTTGCAGATGCTTTTTCGCCGGACGATCCGGATACACCGATATTAAACAGCAGTAAGGTAATCAATGAAAATCTAACGGAAATTTCCACCTCTGTCAGCACTGTACTATCAGAGAGTTTAGCGGATACGCTTGCGGCTATCGAAAGTGACTACGCAAAATGTACCGCAGACGGTAAAGAAATTATAAATCCGCATGAGAGTTCACCGAACTTTAACGCAAATTCATTTATCGGTCAATACTGTGCCGCCAAAAACACAGACTATTCTTCCGTTTCTGTTACAGACATGGAAAGTATTCTGCGCAATAACAAGGATAAACTTTATTCCTATACCAAAAAGGAAGAAGACCGCACAATAGAAACTGTTACTGTCACGGTGACGGTAGATGCCGACACAGGCAAGGAAATCGAAACGGAAACAGTTACTACAACCGTTGAACATTGGGTCGTTTATACCATAACCTACAACGGTGAAGCCTATTTCGCTAATGAAGTGTTTCACCTGAATGATGCACAAAAAGAACTTGCCGATGATTACGCATATAATCTCAGTTTATTCTTGGGCGACAGCATGTTTCAGGGACTTCCGGCAGGCTATACAACAATCACCTCTCTCGGGAATGTTCGTTTTCATGACGGACAAACCGAGGTGGTGTATTTCAATCAGCTGGATGAACGGTATGCAAATCAACCGTATGGCACTGATAATATCGGTGGCTACGGATGCGGACCTACCGCTATGTCAATCGTGGTTTCCTCGCTCACCGATGAAATCGTTGATCCGATCGAAATGGCAAGATGGTCGTATGAAAACGGATACTGGTGCTCAAAAAGCGGCTCTTATCATGCACTGATCCCTGCTACCGCAAAAGAATGGGGATTGCCGGTGGAAGGCTGTTCTGCATCAGACGGGCAAAAAATCGTTGATGCTCTGGCGGACGGCAAGCTGGTTGTTGCGCTTATGCTGAAAGGTCATTTTACTAACTCGGGGCATTTTATTGTGCTTCGCGGCGTAAAAGACGGAAAAATACTTGTGGCGGATCCGGCAAGCTATGACCGAAGCGGAATGGAATGGGACTTGAGCATCATTCTGAATGAAGCGAGCACCCGTGCCGCAGCAGGGGGGCCTTTCTGGATCATAGGATAACAGAAATCTTATTATAACAGTTTCGCTGCCGGCGTTTTTATGGTCATACTGCCGGAAAGGGCGAACGAAACAAGCAAGGAGGCTTTGATGAACAAAAACAGCGAACAACATGATACATATATCATTCCTCCGAATTTCATAGAGGGCGGTACCCTGTTCGGTGGAATGTTCAAAATACGGAATGTTATTGAAGCCGGTATTCTTGCAGTTTCTGTGGGAGTACCGGTTTTCTCAATCAATATTTCGTTGACCGCCCGTATCATCATACTTTGCTTCACAGCCTTGCCGCTGGCGCTTTTTGCGTTGCTTGGCATATCGGGCGAACCGCTGTCCTCGTATATTTTCGCTTTCTTCAAATGGCTGAAAAAACGACGCATTATAGGAAAGGTTGAAACGGACAAAGCAGAACAGCCGAAGAAAAAAGAAGCGAAAGTCCGAAAGCAAAAAAAAGAATGCTGAAAACGAATCTATGATTTCGGAAATTATAGGAGTTATCCGCAAACGGTCGGCAAGCGCAAACAAAGAAAAAGCCGATAAGGCTGAGGCGGCTAAGCCCAAGAAAGAAAAAAAGCACGGCCGTCGTGCTGCGGAATCACCCTTTCTCAATCCCGTAGCGGAATATCTTCCGATTGATAGGATTGAAAACGGTATTATCTATACCAAAGACCACCGATACGTCAAGGTGATTGAGGTTGTTCCGATCAATTTCCTTTTGCGGAGCGCCAGAGA
>CAKTDK010000048.1 GCA_934541205.1 uncultured Eubacteriales bacterium | reverse complement strand
GAGGCGTATATTCCCGGAAGCGATACTTATATAAAAAAGGATAGTTCTATAAACGACGAAATCGATAAGCTGAGGCACTCTGCTACTTCTTCTTTGTTTGAAAGAAGAGACGTAATAATTGTTTCTTCCGTTTCCTGTATATATAGCCTTGGAGACCCGATTGATTATAAAACTATGGTGTTGTCACTTAGAAAAGGCATGATTAAAAGCCGTGACGAGGTACTAAAAAAATTAGTTGATATTCAATATGAAAGAAATGATATTAATTTTATAAGAAATAAATTTAGGGTAAGGGGAGATGTAGTTGAGATTTTTCCCAGCTACTCTAATGAAAATGCTTATCGTGTAGAATTTTTCGGTGATGAAATAGACAGAATTTCGGAAATAAATACTTTAACCGGAGAAATAAAGACTGATTTAAGCCATGTGGCAATTTATCCTGCGTCTCATTACGTAACTTCAAAAGACAGAATGGAAAAGGCTCTTATTAAAATTGAACAGGAATTAAATGAGCAGATTAAAATTTTTGAAAAAGAAGGAAAGCTTGTAGAAGCTCAGAGAATAAAGCAGAGAACTCTTCATGATATGGAAATGATGAAGGAAATCGGATTTTGTTCGGGAATAGAAAATTATTCAAGTATTTTAACAGAAAGAAAAGACGGAGAACCACCTTTTACTTTGATTGACTATTTTCCGGATGATTTTTTGCTTGTGGTTGATGAATCTCATGTTACGCTCCCTCAAGTAAAGGCTATGTATGCAGGTGATCACTCCAGAAAAAGCAATCTTGTAGAATATGGATTTCGTCTACCGTCTGCATATAATAACAGACCTTTAAAATTTGAAGAATTTTTGGAAAAATTAAATCAGACTATTTTTATAAGCGCAACTCCTTCAGAGTATGAGATTGAAAATTCTTCTCAGGTGGTTGAACAGATAATAAGACCTACAGGACTTTTGGATCCGGAAATTGAAGTAAAGCCTGTACAAGGACAAATAGACGATTTATTATCTGAAATAAATATGAGAATTAAGGATAATGAAAGAGTTCTTGTTACCACTTTAACAGTAAAAATGGCAGAGGATTTAACTAAATATTTAGAAAAATTTAAAGTAAAGGTTAAATGTCTGCATCATTCTATAGACACTATAGAAAGAATGGAAATTATAAGGGATTTGCGGCTTGGAAAATTTGATGTTCTTGTAGGAATTAACCTGCTTCGTGAAGGTCTTGATATGCCTGAAGTTTCGCTTGTGGCAGTTCTTGACGCCGATAAAGAAGGGTTTTTGAGATCTGAAACTTCGTTGATACAAACTATAGGACGTGCTGCAAGAAATGCAAAAGGTAAAGTTATATTGTATGCTGACAGTGTAACAAATTCAATGGAAAAAGCTATGAAGGAAACATTTAGAAGAAGAAAAATTCAGCAGAAGTATAATGAAGAAAATAATATAATACCTAAAACTATTGTAAAAGATGTTCATGAGATTTTAGAAATTTCAAAATCTGAGGGAATTCCAAAAAGAAAAGGACGTCTTAATAAAAATGATAAAGAAAAGCTTATTCAAAGCCTTGAAAATCAAATGAAAGAATATGCAAAACTTCTTGAATTTGAAGCGGCGGCAAGAGTAAGAGATAAAATAAAGAAACTTAAGGAGCAGAAATAAATGTCTGAAAATATAGTAATAAAAGGAGCCAGAGAACATAATTTAAAAAATATAAATATTACATTGCCAAGGGATAAATTTATAGTTGTGACAGGGCTTTCCGGCTCGGGGAAATCGTCTTTGGCTTTTGATACTATATATGCCGAGGGGCATAGAAGATATGTGGAATCTCTGTCTTCTTATGCAAGGCAATTTTTAGGTCAAATGGAAAAACCGGATGTAGATTCTATTGACGGTTTATCTCCTGCCATATCTATAGATCAAAAAACTACAAACCGTAATCCTCACTCAACTGTAGGTACTGTTACGGAAATATACGATTATCTTCGTTTATTGTATGCAAGAGTCGGTATTCCTCATTGCCCTGTATGCGGAAAAGAAATAAAACAGCAGACGATAGACCAGATTATAGATAAAGTTATGAAACTTTCCGAAAAAACAAAGTTTATGGTTTTGGCTCCCGTAATAAGGCAAAAAAAAGGCGAGCATCAAAAAGTTTTTAAAGACGCATTGAAATCTGGTTATGCAAGAGCGAGAGTTGACGGAATTATATATGATTTAACAGAAGAAATTAAACTTGAAAAAAATAATAAGCATTCGGTTGATATAATTGTTGACCGTCTTGTTATGAAAGAAGATATAAGACAAAGGCTTGCCGATTCAATAGAAACGGCGCTTGCCCTTGCAGGAGGACTTGTAATAATAAATGTGATTGATGGAGAAGATATGATGTTTTCTCAAAATTATGCCTGCGCAGAGCATGGAATAAGTGTAGAAGAGCTTACACCCCGCATGTTTTCCTTTAATAATCCTTTCGGAGCTTGCAAAACGTGTTCTGGACTTGGCGTTGTAAAAAAAATAGACCCGGACAGAATAATTCCGAATAAAAATTTATCTTTAAGGGAAGGAGCTATACGAGCTTCAGGCTGGTATTCAATGGATGAAGGCAGTTTTGCAAATTCATATCTTACAGCTCTTTCCGAAAAATACGGATTTTCTCTTGATGTTCCAGTAAATAAATTGCCGAAAAAAGCTATGGATATTATACTTTATGGTAACAAGGGAGAAAAACTTGATATTGTTTTAAAAAATGATAAGAGGAGTACAAGGATTACCAGCGATTTTGAAGGTATTATTAATAATCTTGAAAGAAGATATCTCGAAACCAGAAGTGATTTCGCAAGATATGAACTTGAAAGCTATATGTCTGATATACCATGCAAAGAGTGTAAAGGTACAAGACTTAACAATATTGCAAGAAGTGTTACAGTTGCAGGAAAAAGCATAAATCAAGTTGCGGATATGTCGATTTCAAAATGTCTTGAATTTTTTAAGGCTGTTGTTCTTTCCGAGCGGGAAATGAAAATTGCAAGGCTTATTTTTAAGGAAATTATAGAAAGACTTACTTTTCTTGTAAATGTGGGACTGGATTATCTTACTTTGTCCAGAGAAGCAAGAAGTCTTTCCGGAGGAGAAAATCAGAGAATAAGACTTGCTACTCAGATAGGCTCTCATTTAATGGGAGTTTTGTATATCCTTGATGAACCAAGCATCGGACTTCATCAAAGAGATAATCAGAAATTGCTTGATGCGCTTAAAGCTTTGAGAGATTTGGGAAATACGCTTATTGTAGTTGAACATGATGAAGATACAATGCGTCAATGCGATTATATTGTTGATATAGGTCCAAAGGCGGGAGTTCACGGAGGAGAAGTTGTTTTTGCTGGCACTTATGATGAAATATTGAAGGATGAAAAATCCATTACAGGACAATATTTAAGCGGCAGAAAGCTTATTGAAGTTCCTAAAGAAAGAAATAAAGGAAATGGAAAGTTTATTGAAATTATAGGAGCAAAAGAAAATAATTTAAAAAATGTAAATGTAAAAATTCCGCTTGGAACTTTCACATGCGTGACCGGAGTATCAGGTTCGGGAAAATCTTCTCTTGTAAATCAAATAATATACAAGAAGCTTGCAAAAGAAATTATGGGAAGCAATCAAGTTCCCGGAGAACATAAAAATATAAAAGGGATGGAAAATCTTGATAAAGTAATAAATATTGATCAGTCTCCGATAGGCCGTACTCCAAGATCCAATCCTGCGACATATACAGGAGCTTTTAATGATATAAGAGAACTTTTTGCTGCTACGCAAACTGCAAAAATGAGGGGATATACCGCAAGCAGATTTTCTTTTAATGTAAAAGGAGGAAGATGTGAAGCTTGTCAGGGAGATGGAAATGTTAAAATAGAAATGCATTTTTTGCCTGATATTTTTGTTCAATGTGATGTTTGTAAAGGAAAAAAGTATAACAGGGAAACTTTAGAGGTAAAATATAAAGGTAAAAGCATATATGATGTTTTAGAAATGACTGTTGAAGAAGCTGAAGTTTTCTTTGAAAATATTCCTAAATTAAAAAGAAAACTCGAAACTTTGAGAAAAGTAGGACTGTCATATATAAAACTCGGACAGGCATCTACTACTTTATCAGGAGGCGAAGCTCAAAGAATAAAACTTGCTACCGAACTTTCAAAGGTATCAACTTCAAATACAATTTATATTCTTGATGAACCTACCACTGGTCTTCATACGGATGATGTGAAGAAGCTTATAAAGGTTTTACAAAAATTTGTTGAAAAAGGAAATACGGTTTTAGTTATTGAGCATAATCTTGATGTTATAAAAACTGCTGATTATATAGTTGATTTAGGTCCTGAAGGCGGAGATATGGGAGGGCAAATTGTAGTTACGGGAACACCTGAAAAAGTAGCTGAGTGTCCCAGTTCTTATACCGGAAAATATTTGAAAAAATATTTATAAATTATATTTACTAATATGTATAATATGTTATACTATATCAAAAGAAAGGAGAATAATATTATGGCAAAATATGTATGTACTGTGTGCGGTTACGTTTATGATGAAGAAAAAGGAGATCCGGATAACGGAATAGCTTCCGGAACCCCTTGGGAAGAGGTTGACGAAGATTTTTTATGTCCTCTTTGCGGAGTGGGAAAAGACCAATTTGAAGAAATGGAATAATATAAAAACAGGACGGTAAATTTACCGTCCTGTTTTTATATTATATGTATTCGTAAAATAAAGAGAAAATCTTTGCTGCCTGAGCTCTTGTAGCTTTTCCTTGCGGTTCAAATAAAGTTTCGGTCATTCCGCTTATAAGTCCGGCTTTTTGACATATATCAATGGAACTTTTGGCGTATTCAGATATTAAAATTTCATCTTCAAAATTAATTTTATCGGATATTTCCGGAAGTTTTATATTTTTATATTCACAATATCTTACGAGCAAAGTACACATTTGTTCTCTGGTTATAGGCGAATTAGGTTCAAATTCTGTTTTTGAGATACCTTTTACGAGACCGTTTTGACTCGCCCAGTTTACTGCGCCGGTGTAGTAATTTCCAGGATATACGTCAGAAAATGAAGTTTGAACAGAATTATCAGCTGATATTCCTTCTAAATTTGCAAGAAGTGTGACAAACATAGCGCGCGTCATGATAGTATCAGGTTCAAAAGTATTTGAAGAAGTTCCGTTCATTAGTTTATTTTCATATGCTTTTTCAATATAGGGTATATACCATTCATTTACTAAATCAATAAAAGGATGACCGGCTACAGTTACGGTGCAGGTAACTGTTATACCATTGTCTGTTTTAGCAGTAATTGTTGCTGTTCCTTTTCTTTTAGCAGTGACATATCCGTTTTCATTAACGCTTGCAATTTCCGGTGAATCAGACGACCATTTTACCATTTTATTTTTTGAATTTTCGGGAGAAACAACAGCGTTTATTTTATAGGTTTCTCCTAAAGCTAAAGAAAGGCTGCTGTTATTTAAGGAAAGCTGTGACGGAAAATCGGAATCTTCTTCATAAGCAGTTTCATAAACACTTCTATAACTATAATTTGTAACAGTATTAGTGTTTTTATCCAATACATTTGTAATGGTTATTTCGTATACATTTCCTACAATCATAGAAATATTTTTATCAAAATATGATACCAAGTCTCCGTTTATATAAAGACCTTTTGAAGAAGTGTTATTCATATCGGATGTAAATGTAAATGTTTCTCCTGTGTTAAGGCATTTGAATATTACTCCGGTATTTTCGGTAAGAGAATAATTTTTATAAAATTGCGCAGTATACATAGTGTTGCTTCCCCCGCCGGCCTGACTTATCATAATGCATTTGGAAGGCCAGGCAACAATTTCGGTGTCACTGTTTTGATAGCCCGAAAATTTATGAACTCCCTGAATACCAAATGATAATTGACCGGCAACTTCTGTAGAACCAAGTCCTATATATTTATAGTATGGAAAGAGCAGGTTGTAACGGTGTCCGCAGGTAATATAATCTCCGTAGGCATCATTTAAAGCATTTGTTATACTTGTTATCACACTGCCATGATACAAGTTTTCTCCGCCTCCCAACTGAGCTTTTTTATAAAATTCATCCGAAATTCCGTCAGGCTGAGGAGGAAAATGGGGAGAAGGATTGTCTATACCGTTTTTTGAAAGATAAGATGTTAAAACAGCTTTATACTGACAGCCTTCAGCAAGCTCTTTTGAATATTCAAGCTCCGGAAGTCCGGCGCCTACTCGAATAGAATTTATGTATCCTATTGCTCCGAGTTGTGTGTTAAGACTTATAACTCCCGGTTCAAGCGGCAGTATTTCATCTTGAGGATTAATTTCAAAATATTTTTCAGAACTGTTATAAGTATTGACGCTTTCCATATATGTTTTTCTTACTTTTGAAAGCAGTTCTTTTTCCTGAGAAGTATATGGCACTTCTTTTTGTTCTGAAAAAAATGAGCTCATTAAAGAACCTACAATCATTCCGTTTGATTCATTGTAGTCGAAAACGGGATATGCATCAGACGGTATGGTATAATTTCTTGCATATTTAGCGTACATTCCAGGATTTGGATATATTGCTTTGTAGTCTAATAGCATATTCGAATAGCTTAAACTTATAAGCCTGAATTGTTCGCTTTTTCCCGTATTATTGCAATATTCGTATAAATTGCTTTTTCCGTCCATTAGTTGACGGTTTGTATAAAACGTACGGCTATCAAATGTAACGTTGGTTTTAGTGCCGAAAAATGCAGAAACGGCATTCCACATGATAGACGCATGCTGTGCTATTGCATTAGAGTAATAAGAGTCATTTTCATATTTATTTGAAGGAGTATTGTAATCAGAAATATTTTCAGGACAATAACCTGTTACGCCCCAAATAATACCGTCATAATCCGAATATGTATCCCCGCAAAAGCGTGAGATATAATTAGATTCTTTTTCTCCGCTGTTTCCGGCAGAAGAGGTAAAGTTATTTCCGAAAGTACTGTAGCATGTAATTTTTCCTTCGGCATTTGTTTCTACATATAAAAAATTTCCATAGTTATCGTCGTGAAATGTGTATGCATATCCGCCGAATATAGATTTAGTTTTTAATTTTTCTGTTCCATATATTTCTTTTATATGTGATATTATTGTATTATCTGTAATAATTGTTTTGCCGTTAATTGAAAGGTATATTTTTTCATGCGATGCTGAGATAACAAATAAAAAACTATTCAATAAGACAGCTATAGCTATTAATAAACTTAAAAATTTTTTTAATGTTTTCATAAAAATACCTCTTGATAAAATAATATATTTTATTATAAAACTAAGCCGTATGAAAAACAATATTTTCATACGGCATTTTTAAAAATTAATCTATAAATTTATTCATTACAAGTCCAGTAATCAGTTTCGGGTAAAAATAAGTGGATTTTTGAGGCATTTTTTCATTGTTTAAGGCAATATCCCTTATTTCTGAAACTTTAGTGGGATTTAATATAAAACTGCATTGAAAACTTCCGTCTTTTACTTTTTCTATGGCCTCATAAAAGTCTCTTGTATAAGTAAGATTTTTTTGATTTTTCATATTTTCTTTATCAATGCCGAAAATATTATTAAGAATCATATTGTGAAGTATGGAAACATCAAGCTGTGCCAGTGTATTGGAACAATTTTCACAAAAGCTTTCAGCTTGATTAATATTTTTTAAAGTTAATTTATACCAATAATTATTTCCTGTATAAAAACCAAAAACTTTTTTATCATTGTTATCTGATAATTCATTTTCGATATTTTCTAAATTATTTATTTTTTCGATTTCAAAAAGGTTATCAAGTTTTAAAATTACTTCATTTTCATTAAAATCTTTTATATCCTTTATCATTCTGTGTGTAGGAAAAACAACAAGACCGTCGTTATTCAAATCTACGAGCATCATCATTATGTAATTTGCCGGATGGTTTTCATCTTTTATTAAACCATTATTTTTTAAATAATTTCTGTAATTTAAAGCTGTTTCATATCTGTGATGACCGTCTGCAATAAAAAGCTGTTTATCTTTAAATTTATTTTTAAAAAATTCTATATTTTTTTTATCATCTGTTTTCCAAAGTCTGTGAATAATATTATCAGATGTTTTTGCAGTTGTTTCGGGAGAAGATGTTGTTATTTCATCTACTTTGGAAAAAACAGTTCCATCGTCATTGTAAAGACAGTATATCTGGCTGAAATTACAGTTTGTTTCCGACATAAGATTAAAACGGTCGGTTTTTGCTTTTGACAAAGTTTCTTCATGGGGTAAAACTACTTTTTTTTCAAATTCTTCTAATTTTACAAGACATATTATTCCTTTTATTTTTTTTATTTGTCCGTAAGCTTCAAATTCTTCTTCGTAAAAATATATATTTTCAGAATCATCTTTTTTTAAAATATTTTCGAAAATCCATAATTTTAAAGTTTTGCCGGCAGTTTTATAAGGATTTTCTCCTTCTTTCGGAAGCTCGAGTCTTATAATATTGTGTTCGTTTGTTTTTAAAAAATTTTTTCTTTCGTCTTCGCTGATAATATCATACGGAGGACATAAAACTTCGTTTATATTTTTTATTTTATTTGTATAACGAAGCGCGCAAAATGGTTTAATAATCGCCATAAGTTTCAACACCTTTCAAAAATTATTTTATGTTAATAGGGTAAAAAAGTCAATATATTGTCAAATAATTCATTGCAGATATCGGCTTAAAAAGCACATAATAAAAATGAAAGAAGGTGATAAAATGAAAGCATGCAGTTTGCTGGAAGGAATGATTTTCGGTATGATTATTGTTTTTGGAGTGATATTGATGATGCCGAGAAAATATTTTAATAAAGTGAAAAGATTAAGAAGAAAAACAAGCAGATCCATGGGCAGTATAAATTCTGTTATTGATGATGTGATGTAATCAAATTGTAAACATTTAATTTGTTGACTAAATATATTAAATATACTATAATATTTTTGAGTAAGGCAGATAATCGCACATTTTATGTGAGGAAAGTCCGAGCTCCAAGGGCAAGGATAGTGGGTAACACCCACCGAAGGCGACTTTAGGGAAAGTGCAACAGAAATAAACCGCCGTATTTATACGGTAAGGATGGAAAGGCGAGGTAAGAGCTCACCGGCTGTATGGTGACATACGGCGTCTATGTAAACCCTATCCGGAGCAACACCGACAAAAACACTGACGCTGGCCCTGTGCTGTTTTGACCGGTGGCTGGATTTATATGGCAACATATAAACAAGATAGATGATTATCAAATACAGAACTCGGCTTATAGACTTACTCATTTTTTTAATTTTTAAGCAAAGATGTATATCTTTGCTTGATTTTTAATAGTATAAAAGAGGAGGGGTATTGTGAGACGATATGTAAAAAGAAAAAATAAAACCGATTATATTATAATATTTATTTCGGCAATAATTATTATAGTTTCTATATTTTTAACTGTATTTTTTATTTCAAATTATAATAAAAATAAAGATATAAATAATAATTTATTAAATGAGGTTTCAGAAGAAGTGGTAAGCTATGAAAAAAGTTATTCAAGTTTAAAGGAAGCTTATGATAAATCATATTCTGAACTTGAAGAACTGAGCAGTGAGCTTAATTCATTAAAAAAATAAGATATTGGGGTAAATATAATGAAGAGAGTAAAATATTTATTTGTTTTTATCGCAGCATTATTGTTGGTGGGATGTATATCCACTTTTGCAGTCACATCTGTAAAAACAAATAATGTTCTGGATAAAATTGATAACGTTAAAAATCAAAAAGAAACTATAGTAAAAAGTATAAACGATTATAAAGAAAAAAATCAGCAGATTGAAAAAAGGAAAAATAAACTAAAAGATGAAATAAAAACAATAAAGGCTGCGCAAAACGGTCATAAACCTAACAGCAACGATGATTTAATAGGACCTAAAACAGTATATCTTACATTTGATGACGGACCTTCGGAAAATACCGTAAAAATTCTTGACGTACTTAAAAAGTATAATGCAAAGGCTACGTTTTTTGTTACAGGATGCGCAAAGGAACAGACTAAAAGAGAATTATTTAAAAGAATAGTTGATGAAGGTCATTCAATTGGTATTCATACATATACCCATGAATATGATGAGGTATATGCTTCGGAAGACGCTTTTTTTGAAGACTTTAATAAAATGAGAGATGAGATATTTGAATATACCGGAGTAAAAACCAATATTACAAGATTTCCAGGAGGTTCCAATAATACCATATCCAGAAAATACGGCGGTAAGGAAATTATGAAAAAACTTGTAAATTCTGTTACTGAAAAAGGATATAAATATTTTGACTGGAATGTAAGTTCCGGAGATGCTACAGGTAAACCTATTACTAAAGAACAGCTTGTTCAAAATGTTGTGTCAGGCTCCAAAAATTTTAATAAAGCGGTTGTGCTTTGTCATGATACCATAGTAAAAAAAGTAACAGCTTCTTCTGTTGAGGATATTGTTGTTCAGCTTCAGCAGGCAGGGTATGAATTTAAAGGCCTTGATGAAAACAGCTTTGCACCTCAGTTTTATAAACCTGATATAAAATAGAATATATTTACTGTTATAAAAAATAAAACACTTCATAAATTATTTATATAAAAATTTATGAGGTGTTTTATTATGAATGAAATAAAGAATGAAAATGTAAAAAATTCAAAAAAGGTACAAGCCGTAGTGGATACCTTTGTTACAAAGGAAATGCAAAAAACCGATCCTCAGGGCTGTTATACGGGAAAACCGATTAATAAATATGAAAAACCTGTACAGGATCAAGATGATTTATAAAAGAACTTGACTTTAAAAAGTCAAGTTCTTGTTTGTTTTAAAAAAATATGTTATATTAATAAATGGGTGATATAATGACAAAATTGCAGAAAATTCTTTTATCGGCTAATTGTATATTATTTGTTTCATTTATAGTTATTTTGGTATATTCTCGTATTAATGCCGGATCGTTTACTTTGGAAAAAATAAATGAACCTTACATAATATCGGAAGGACAGTCGGAAGAAGTTGTTAAGGATAAATT
>CAKTDK010000047.1 GCA_934541205.1 uncultured Eubacteriales bacterium | reverse complement strand
AGCTAAAACAGAATGAGTCGGATGTATAGACCGAATTACACTTTTTTGTTTTCTGAAAAATTCCGGAAATGCTCCGACGCATACAGGCGTCTTTAAAACGTCAAATACAGGATTTTCCTTATTAACATTCATATAAGAAAGTCCCGGCGCCATAACAGTTCCTTCATCGGAAATAATAGATAAAAAAGCTTCAAAAAGCGTTTCGGCGCCTTTTTTCATTTCTCCAATAGATTTTAAAGAAGTATGTACAATAAATCTGTCATTTTTTTTAAGTCCCAACTCTTCAAGCTGATTTTTTATATCTTTATAATCAAATATCATATTCACACCTCCGTTAAATTTAATTATATATTTTCTAAAATAAAAGGTCAACCAAAAGCACGATAATAATAAAATTTTTAACAG
Source organism: uncultured Eubacteriales bacterium (assembly GCA_934541205.1). Classification (GTDB taxonomy): domain Bacteria; phylum Bacillota; class Clostridia; order Oscillospirales; family RGIG7773; genus RGIG7773. The sequence continues at coordinate 10,833 of CAKTDK010000047.1, read as the reverse complement.
TTTATTAATAAGTCGTATTATTTTTGTAAATAAATATAATTTTGAAGATTTAATAATATTCAATCGTTATATATAATGTAACGCTTAATTAACACAAAGCATTACAATCACATTCCCAAACCTACAAAAAAACTAAACATTCTTTTTACGGTTCACACACCGTATCAAGAGCATTACACCGCAGAAATTTATTTCTGCGGTGTAATGCTTTAAAAATTTATTATTCATATTACAGCTGTTAATAAAAAATCAAATCCGATATTTTATTTCTATAAAATACAGAATTATTCAGAAAAAAAGTCCTGCTTTTTAAAAGCAGAACTTCTTCCTAAAAAAGGAAAGTATAAATAAAAAGATTATGAAAAGAAGGTTATGTTGTTTTGCATGTTCAGTATATAAGATTTATGTGATGATTCTGTGATAATTTTTTTAAAATTTTTAAAACTTTTTGTTTCAGATTTTCAAAAATAACCTTGTTTACCAATAATCACTCTTCTGTCATTTCAATGTGTGCAGCAGCGAAAAATCTCAATCAAACAATTAATTTTCCTGCTGTTCCTTCTGAAATTCATCTACAAACTTCTTCAAAAAATCATTTATAACTTTTTTCTGATTTATATCAAGAGACAAATAAATCTCTAATATTTTTTTACCGTATATGCCTAAATCATATTCATTTAAAAGTTCAGATATTTTATTTTCTCTTTCTTTATTAAATATTTCTCCTTCGCCAGTTCTTAGCCAGTTCTCATTTACATTATATTGAAGACAAATTAATTTTAATATCTTTTCTGTCACATCTCTGTCCCCATTTTCAATTTGTGACAAATAAGTCTGTGCAACCGTTAATTTTTCTCCGAATTCCTCTTGTGTCAAATTTATAGAATTTCTAATATATTTTACTCTTTCATTAATAGTCATACTACCACCTCAAAATGATAATATCACAAACTTATTTCAAATGCAATGTTTTTAAAAAAACTATTGACATTTTATCTCTATAGTAATATAATTATATTACTATAGAGATAAAATGGTTAAACGAGAGGAGTTCTTAATATGAAAAAGCAAGATGTTAACTATGAAAAAGAATTTTTAGAACTGCTTAAAAAACTGCCTGATAACAAAAAGAAAGAAATATTGTATATACTTCAGGGATATTCCCTTGCAAGCAATAAAAGGAAAAAGGTGATATAAAAATGAACGAAACAAAATTAAAAATGATGTCCCAGTCATGTCCCGACAGCAAATCAATTTCAAATCAGATAAATAATTTTTTATTAAACCAGCTGTATTTGCTTTATCAAAGATCAACTACAGAAAGCAAAGGACAGAATTGGTTTTTAATACAAAATCTATGCTTGAAATATCAGAATTTCTAATGAATAAAATAGAAAAAGAACAAAAAGATAATGACTAAAGAGATATACATAAAATTTATACGCAGAAAAGTAAAAATAAAAAAGCAGAATTCATCAATTTATAAAAAAAAGAAAATTACTAAAACTTTAAAAACGCCTTCCGCATAACAATAAAATATTTTTAACCGATAAAGGAAACAGCTTTAAGCTGTTTCCTTTATTGTAAAGCTCATTCATCATATAAAAGTAAAAAGCCCCTTCCTAATAAGAAAGAAGAGACTTTTTAAAAAATTGACAATGAAGTCTATATAAAGTATATAATATAAATTTATTTCTGTAAACAATTTATAGAGCTTTTTCATCGTCAAACATTTTCTTTTTTCGATAATTTTTTTAAGTCTGCTAACATATTTTTATAAAATCCAACATTATATTATTTTTTATACGAAAATAATATAAAAATCAAGGAAACCTTATTTGTATCAAAATTATAAAGACATTTCATGCAATTAAAAAGAACCGGAAAATTTTTATAATCAAACACTTATATGATAACTTTTTAAATAAAAAAGCTGCGGGAATATTCCCGCAGCTTTTTTTGTAAAATTTTATTTATTAAGCCCTTCAACAAGCTCCTGAGTTTCTCTTGCAATCATAAGCTCTTCGTTAGTAGGAACTACCAAAACTCTTACTTTGGAAGAATCCGTTGAAATCTCGCATCTTTCACCGCGTTTTTTATTTCTTTCGTCATCAATTTCAACGCCTAAAAATCCAAGACCTTCGCAAATACGTTTTCTTAAATCGCAGTTATTTTCCCCAATACCTGCGGTAAATACTATACAATCAAGTCCGCCCATAGCCGCAGCATAAGCGCCAATAAATTTTTTAACCCCATATACAAACATATCAAGAGCAAGTTTAGCTCTGTCGCTTCCTTTTGCGGCAGCTTCATCAAGATCTCTAAAATCACTTGAAATACCTGAAATTCCAAGAGCGCCGGATTTTTTATTCATAAGGTCAGACATTTCATCAGGAGAAAGATTTTCCTTTTTCATAATATAAGTAACGACAGACGGATCAACATCTCCGCATCTTGTCCCCATCATAAAGCCTGCAAGAGGAGTAAAGCCCATAGAAGTATCAACGCATTTTCCGCCGTCTACGGCGCAAAGCGAAGATCCGTTGCCTAAATGGCAGGTAACCATTTTCAATTCTTCAGGTTTTCTGCCTAAAAATTTAGCTGCTTTCTCGGAAACAAATTTATGAGAAGTTCCGTGAAACCCATATCTTCTTATACCGTATTTTTTATAATATTCAAAGGGAAGAGGGTAAAGAAAAGCATGTTTTGGCATTGTTCTGTGAAAAGCAGTATCAAATACGATACACTGCGGAACATCACCCATAACTTCTTTACAAGCCTTTATACCGGTAATATGCGCCGGATTGTGAAGAGGGGCAAATTCAATAGACTGCTCAAGCTGCGCTACGATTTCATCGTTTGAAAGAACAATTTCAGAGAATTTTTCTCCGCCGTTTACATATCTATGACCTACAGCGCCGATTTCGGAAGTTGATTTTATAACACCGGAAGAAGAATTTGTAAGCTTATCAATAACTATCTGAAACGCAACGGCATGATTATCCATTTCAATATCCAAAATAGTTTCATCAGAATTAATATCCTGATGTTTTAAACGTCCGTCAATACCTATTCTTTCACAAACACCCTTGGCAAGAACTTTTTCTCCGTCCATATCAATAAGCTGATATTTAAGAGATGAGCTTCCCGAATTGATAACAAGTATCTTCATAAATTTTATTCCTCCTATATTTACATAAAAGTAGTATATATTACACGAATTATGATATAATAACATAAATTAAAATTTTTCAAGCTGAAAAACGAATTAAAAATTATATCACGACATATTATTATATAACTAAAAAACTGATTTTTCAATAGCATTAAGGAGAAATGTTATGAACTATGGTATAATCTGCGAATATAATCCTTTTCACAACGGTCATAAATATCAGATAAAACAAACAGGAAATAAAAACGATAGTATAATCTGTGTTATGAGCGGTCAATATGTTCAGAGAAGTTCCCCTGCCCTTTTTGATAAATGGACAAGAGCCTTGTGGGCAGTAAAAAACGGAGCAAATCTTGTTATAGAGCTTCCCACTGTCTTTTCAACTTCCTCCGCAGAATTTTTTGCAAAAGCGGGAATAACTTTGCTTGACAGCTTAGGAATATGTGATTATATCTCTTTCGGGTGCGAAAACGACGATATTAAAAAATTTGAACAAATTGCTGAAATCTTTGCTTCAAATGAATATATTTTTAAACTAAAAGAATTTCTGGATAAAGGAAACAGCTTCGCTTTGGCAAGACAAAAAACAATAGAAGTCTTTTTAGGAGATGAAGCATCGCTTCTTTCCAAACCAAACAATATATTGGGCATTGAATATATTAAGGCATTAAAAGCCTGCAATTCCCATATAAAACCCATAGGAATAAAACGTATTTATTCCACTCATGACACAGAAAAAACAGAAAACAATTTTACCAGCGCATCAAATATAAGAGAAAAAATATATAAAAATGATATGAATTTTGAGCTTATTCCCGAAAACATCCGAAAAGATATGAAAAATAAACTTGACAGCAAAGCCTTTTGCAAAAATGAAGAATTTTATAAAGCCTGTTACAGACAGCTGTTAAATACATCGGAAGAAGAACTTTCAAAAAATCCTTATATAAGAGAGGGCCTTGAGTACAAATTTTTAAAAGAAATTAATTATTCAAAAGACTATCATTCTCTTTTGGAAAATGTAAAATCCAAAAGATATGCCCATTCAAGACTCAGAAGAATCCTTTTTTCAAATTATCTTAAAATTACAAATTACGATATAAATTCATCGCCTTGTTATATAAGAATACTCGCTTTCGACAGTAAAGGCAGAGAGCTTATAAAATCCGCTAAAGAAAAGTCGACTTTGCCCATTATAACAAAACCCGCCCATATAAAAAATTATTCCGAAGAAGTTATAACGGCCTTTGAAAAGGAAAACAGATTTACAAATCTCTCTTTTTCATTTTACGAAAAATCTTTTGAAAACAATATGGATTACAAAACCTCTCCCGTATTTGTAAAATAGCCGATAATATGCTATAATTTAAAAAAGGAGCGGGATAATATGAATTTTATAGGTTTTGGAATAATAATTTTTGTCTTTATTTTTTTGGCAATAGCTTCGATATTTTATCTGGCTAACTATATTTTAACAGCAACAGCTTTATATCTTTTGGCAAAAGACAGAAGAATAGAAAATCCCTGGCTGGGCTTTCTTCCTTTTTGTGATTGTCTTTTAATCGGAAAACTTTCCGAAGACGTATATTTGGGAAGAAAAAAAGTTTCTAATCCTGGATTATGGCTTATGATAGCTAAAATTACCATAGAAATTTTGGCCTTTGTACAGCTATTTGTTTCATTAAATCCATATTTTTCATTTTCAGCATCAAACGAGTTTACCGCATTAAGTTTTCAGTTCGGATATATGCTGTTTTCAGTTTTTGTATATGTTCTCTCTATTCTAACAGTAGGATATATGGGTCTTCTTGTTTATAGCTTATTTAAAAAATATAACGAAAAAAATGCGGTGCTTTTTGCAGTTTTATCCTGTATTTTTTCTATATCATTTCCGTTTTTTATATTTTATATCAGAAATAAATATAATAAAAAGGCTTGTGCATAAAGCACAAGCCTTTTTTATCAATAATTTGTAGTAAATTTTTCAAAATTTTCAATTACAGGACCCTTATAACCGTTTAAAGCCTGCCATGCTCCGTCGTCCTGCTGATAAACTATACTTATAGGCAAAACTGTTCCTTCTTCGGGAGAAAGTCCTAAATAACTCCATTTAATAGCAACTATTGCAGTTCTTCCGTTTAAATTTGTATCGTCAAAATTTGCAATTATATCTCCTTGCGCAAGCTCATTAAATCCTTCTCCCTTTGTTACTTGAGCTTCAACTTTGCTTGCATGCTTTGATACACCTATTTTAAGAGTGTTTGCGTCGGTTCCCGCATCTCCCGACGAACCCGGTTTTCCAAGCATAACAAGAAGATAATCAGACGCATTTCCAAACCATTCTCCGTCAGGATGAGATGGGAAGGTTTTATCATTTGTCTTTACTCCGATATAAATATAAGTATCATCCCACATCAATGCATAACTTGTGTTCTCATTTTCTCCCATAAGATCAAAAGAGGTAAACCTGTTCCACTGACTATTTATTATCTGTCCATTAGTTAAAGGAGCAACATCGGCTTTTATAAAAGAATCCGTATTGTACCGCGGTATATTTTGCGGCATCGCTGCAGTAGTAAACGTATCAAAATCTGCAATCACAGGCCCCTTATAACCATTTAAAGACTGCCATGTTCCGCCATCTTGCTGATAAACTATGCTTATAGGCAAAACTGTTCCTTCTTCGGGAGTAAGGCCCAAATAACTCCACTTTATCGCAACTATCGCAGTTCTTCCAAAAGAATTTGTATCATCAAAGTTTGCAATTATATCTCCTTGCGCAAGCTCATTAAATCCTTCTCCCTTTGTTACTTGAGCCTCAACTTTGCTCGTATGCTTTGATACTCCTATTTTAAGAGTGTTTGCGCCGGTCCCCGCATCTCCTGATGAACCAGGTTTTCCAAGCATAACAAGAAGGTAATCAGACGCATTTCCAAACCATTCTCCGTCAGGATGAGACGGGAAAGTCTTATCATTTGTCTTTACTCCGATATAAATATAAGTATCATCCCACATTAATGCATAACTTGTGTTTTCATTTTCTCCCATAAGGTCAAAAGATGTAAATCTGTTCCACTGATTATTTATAATTTGTCCGGTAGTTAAAGGAGCAATATCCGTTTTTACAAAGGAACTTGTATCAAATCTTGGATTTATACCGTATTGTTCAGGATAACATCCCGGAACAGTTCCTATGTTAAGAGCGTCGATATATGAAACATAACGTTTAGCATACTGCATACGGTTTGCTTCTATCAAAAATGATGTAAAGTCATTTTCATTTCCGGAAAGAGCCGGGATTATCCTTTCAAGATTATATACCGTAATCTTGTTGCTTGTTTTTGCTTGCATTTCAAGGCTGTTTACAATCTCGCTGTAACGTTTAGGCTTATAAGTTGTTTCAAACATTTCAGCATCATGCCAAAACTCAGCTCCTGCCTGTCTTGTTTTTGCAGCCCACCACTGAACATGATTTTCATAGCTGTTATAAACACTGTCTGTTACAACCAAAGAATTTTCTCTTCCAAGACAATCCTGTGCTGCAACTATATCTACTACAGGCTTTGTCATAGTGCTGTCCGCTTTTATTAAATTATATAAATTAACCGCGTTTGTATCAGCTTTTCCCGTTCTCCATATAGCAGGAGATATAACTATTTTTTTGTCGGGAGCTACGCTTCTTACTTCATTGGACTGAATTGTATACAAAGTTCTGAATGCGGAAAGCCCAGAAGACGTAGCAATCCATTCATCACAAGCTTCATCGGTAAAATAATATCCGGCAAAAGAATTGTGGCTTCCGTAAGACGCTTCCATCTGAGTTATTACAGCTCTTCCGTCCTGGCCCACGTTTTGAAAATGAACAGCCGGGGAAGTTCCGGTATTTGACTGTATATTTTGATAAGAATATGTTCCTATTGTTCCAAGATATACTTTCATTCCAAGACTATCCGCAATTGTAAGAATAGTTTCAATGGGATCATTTGTAAGCATTCTTCCTCTTTGTCTGTAACCTTTATTGTAAAGAGTGGAATTTACAGGTATAGGCATAACGGATTTTTTCGTATTATAATCTACATTATGCTGAAAAATAATAGTCCTCATTCCCTGATTATAAAGACCTTTAAGCTGCATTTCCCAATCATATTCCGTGTTTTTTTCTATATTCGGAGCAAATATATTTACGTTATATCCTTCACTTTCATTAGGATATAATGCTAAAAATCCGCCTCCAATAACAGGTATATGAGGCTGTTTATTATATATCTGTATTTCACTTATTGAAATATTATTTGAAAAGTCGCGGTCTATTTCAAATTTATAATATGTTCCTTCTTTGTTATTGAAATAAGCCTTTGCATTGGTATATCCTGCAAGACTATAATATTCGGCGCTGTCAGATATTAAAGTCCAGTTTACATTATCATTTGAAAGATAAAATCTTATACTTTTTGGTTTTGTTTTAAAATAAATATTATATCCACATATTTCATTATACTTACTTCCGAAAGTACCTGTAAGAACAACAGTGGAATCAGTATATGTACTGTAGTTTACATAAAGCTGATCTGTCATCTTATCTTGGTTTACATTGTCCTTATACATTCCCTTATATGAGATTATATTGGTATATTCTATTCTGTCTTCCCTGTCTGACTTTACAAACGTTTCTTTTGCAACAGGAGTTTGACTTCCGTAAACCTGTATTTCATCTATTGCAATATGACCGTAACAATATAAATAAGCTTTTACATAACGCGCTTCTACAGTATAATTTTTTGACACCGTATATACTTTTCTTGCGCAGCCGGATTGATTTTCATAAAATCCTGCTCCGCTTTCGTAACATGTTCCGAAATCGTAATAATTTATTCCGTCATAAGAATATTTATAAACGGCAAAATCCAAATCCGTAGCGTTATATCCGCCTGAATTATACAAAGAGTTTACCTTTACTTTCGAAATATTTTTAACGCTTCCCAAATCTAAAACTATTTCTTGACCCACATATCCAGTACTGGAATCTACTCTTCCCCCTGTAGCTTTCATTATAAATCTTTGATCAAAAGTTGAATATATGCTTGAAGGCATATCCGAAAGAATTCCATCTGTCAGCTGAGTACTTGGAGCTTGTCCGTCATAAACTCCGCCTAATGAATTACCCGTCCAAGTATATGAAGCACCATTTGATAACAGTACAGAATTATTAAGCTTTTCTCCGTAAACCTCCAATTCATCAACCGCCATGACTGCTCCGACTGTATTGTAAGCTACAAATTTTACAGCTTTTGCCCTGATTTCTTCATTAAATGTAACTTTATACTTTGTACGGTTTCCGTCTGTAATAACTTCATAATTTTGAGATTTATAGATATCAAAGTTGTATCCGTCATCCGACAAAAATACCTCTACTTTTGATGGAAGCGAAAAAGATCCGCTGTTTGCAAAATCCATAGCTATGTAATGAATTTTTTGTTTAAAATCTAAGTCAAGCTTTACATAAAAATGAGGACTTACATCATCATAAATGCTTAGCGTAACTGCACTTCCTCCCACTGTGGCAGATACCGAATCATTTTTCAAAGTAATTTTTGTCCAGCCTTCACCACCAGGTGATGTAGAAGGAAAAATTCCGTCGGTAAGATTTTTAAGCTGAATATCCCCTGATACCATATCAGCTTTTGAATATGAATAGCTGTAATCACAATTATTCGATATTTTTTCCGATGTTTCCGTCGCCTGTATTGGCAATTGAATTATTGATACAATCATAGCCAGTATAAGCAATAGACTTATTGTTTTTTTCATATTATGATCTCCTTTTTAAAATACATTTTTTGTTGTTAGTTAAAAAACTACTACCCTCCCTTTTTTAATTATTATTTATTTTTTAAACCATAATGGTTGTCAAAAATACATTTTTTGTTGTATAATTTTTTACTTAATTTGAATTTTATTACACTTTAACATATTTGTCAATATTTAACATATAATCTGGGAGGTAGAATTTTTCTGTATTTTTTTGTGCATTATGCCGAATACATTAAAACAATGAGAAAAAAATATAAATAAAATTACCTTCTTGTTTTTAGAAGGCCGTTTCCTTTCCTCTGAATTACAGGAGCGACTGTTACTCCAAGCTCCTATTCATACCACTCTGAAATACTATGTCATTCCGAACGTATGTGAGGAATCTTTTTCTAAAGCATCAAAAAAGTCATTGACAAAGGTTTTAAACAGTGTTATCATTTTTTATATACAACATTTTATATCAAAAGCATTGATAAGGAAAAGTAACAGAAGTTTCTTTTTTCAGAGAGAAAAGCATAAGCTGAAAGCTTTTTATCAAGAACTCTGCCAAGACCGCCTTTGAGCTTCCGGAAGGAAATAGCCGGACGCATATCCTTCGTTACAGGATAATAAGAGACTGTCATTAAGACAGTAATTTAGGTGGAACCGTGGGAAAATTTATCTCACCCTATTTTTAGGGTGAGTTTTATTTTTATATACAGAAAGGATGTCATTTATGATAAAAATAACTTTAAAAGACGGCAGCATAAAAGAATACAACGCTCCCGTAAGCTGTGAAAAAGTCTGCGCCGACATTTCGGAAGGACTTTTAAGAGCAGCAACCGCAGCGGAAATAGACGGCAAAACCGTTGATCTGCGTCATGTTATAGACAAAGACTGCACTCTTAATATACTCACCTTTGACTCACTTGAAGGTAAAAAAGCCTTTTGGCATACAACAAGTCATATTCTTGCCCAGGCGGTAAAAAGACTTTATCCCGGTGCAAAACTTGCAATCGGGCCTTCAATAGACAACGGATTTTATTACGATTTTGATTATGATGAAGGTTTTACAAACGAAGACCTTGATAAAATCACCGATGAAATGAAAAAAATCATAAAAGAAAATCCTCCTATAGAAAGATTTGTGCTTTCAAGACAGGAAGCCCTTGAAAAAGCGCGTTCTATGGAAGAACCCTATAAAGAAGAACTTATTTCCGATCTTGACAAGGGAGAAGAAATCAGTTTTTATAAGCAGGGAGATTTTACCGACCTTTGCGCAGGACCTCATCTTCTTTCTATGTCAAAAATAAAAGCGATTAAGCTCACTTCAACAACAGGAGCTTACTGGAAAGGAAATTCCGACAACAAAATGCTAAGAAGAATCTACGGAATATCCTTCCCGAAATCTTCACAGCTTACCGAATATCTTGAAATGGTAGAAGAAGCTAAAAAAAGAGACCATAACAAGCTTGGCAGAGAACTTGAGCTTTTCACAACTTCCGACTTGATAGGTCAGGGTCTTCCTATTTTGCTTCCAAAAGGTGCAAGAATAATTCAGACTTTACAGCGCTGGGTTGAAGATGAAGAGCAAAAACGAGGCTGGCAGCTTACAAAAACTCCTTATATGGCAAAAAGCGATTTATACAAGCTTTCCGGCCACTGGGATCATTATAAAGAAGGAATGTTTGTCCTTGGCGATGAAGAAAAAGATAAAGAAGTTTTTGCCCTTCGGCCCATGACCTGTCCTTTCCAGTATCAGACTTTTTTAAACAGAGGCCGTTCCTACAGAGATCTTCCTATGAGATTAAACGAAACGTCCACTTGGTTCAGAAACGAAGCTTCGGGAGAACTGCACGGACTTATAA
>CAKTDK010000046.1 GCA_934541205.1 uncultured Eubacteriales bacterium | reverse complement strand
TGTGAGTTATTACAACAACGGTTTTTCCTGAATTTTTGCAGGTATCCTGTAAAAGCTTTAAAATATTGCGTCCGGTATTATAATCAAGAGCGCCTGTAGGCTCGTCGCAGAGAAGAAGCTTTGGATTTTTGGCAATAGCCCTTGCAATAGCGACTCTTTGTTGTTCTCCGCCGGAAAGCTGGGCAGGGAAATTATCGGCTCTGTCTTTAAGTCCTACCTGTTCGAGAACTTTTGAAGGTTCTAAAGGCTCTTTGCAGATTTGAGAGGCAAGCTCAACGTTTTCGAGAGCGGTAAGATTTGGAACAAGATTATAAAACTGAAAGATAAATCCGATATCGTATCTTCTGTATTGAGTAAGGCGTTTGTTATTAAAAGATGAAACATTTTCCCCGTCAAGATATATTTCTCCCGAGGTGGAAAGATCCATTCCGCCCAGCATATTAAGTACGGTGGTTTTTCCGGCACCGGAGGCTCCGACTATAATTACAAATTCGCCTTTTTCCATAAAAAAGTTTACGCCGTCGGCTGCGGCGATTTCTACGTCGCCTGTTTTGTATATTTTTTTTACATCCTTAAATTCAACAAAATGGCTCATAAATAATCACTTCCAAAAATCTGTGTTATGTTAAATTTATTATACAACAAATGTACATATAATGTAATATATATAACAATATGTTATCTTAATGTTAATATTTTCGACATAATTTAAAAATAAGCTATTTACAGGTTTAATTTTAAATGCTATAATTACTATACATTTTGTAAAAAATATGGGTGATACGGTGAGTACGAGTATATCAAGGACACTGGTTTTTTTAAGAAAAGAAAAGGGAATAAGTCAGAAACAAGCATCTGTTGAGCTTGGGGTTTCCCAGGCGCTTTTATCTCATTATGAAAAGGGAATCAGAGAATGCGGTCTTGAATTTCTTGTCAGAGCGGCGGACTATTACGGAGTTTCCGCAGATTATCTTTTGGGAAGGTCTCCCGAAAAAAACGGAGCTATAATAAAGGTTGAAGATATTCCTCCTGAAACGCAGGGAAAAGAAACTGCCGCCGGAAGAAGCGCAATTTTAACCGCTTTGCCTAAAAAGCTTTTGGCAAATTCCTTGAATATTATTTTTGATATGGCTTCAAAAACGGAAAACCGCGAATATATTAATTTTGTTACAAATTATCTTTATCTTTCTTATTATAAGGTGTTTAGATATCTTTATATGACAAATTCTGAAAACCCTCAGTCTTTTTTTGAAATAGGAGAAAATGTTTTTAAAGATTATACAAATTGTAAAATGTTAGAGATAGAGCTTCAGATGCTGTGCGGAGCAAAAGGGGAAAAAATCGACGGAAATAAGTGTCCCGATATAAAAAGAGATAATATGATTTTTAATCAGGAGATTTTGACAAAACTTTATCCGTTATATGCAAACTCGATTTTAAACGTAATTTCAAATGCGGAAAAAAATTTGAAAAAAGATAAATAAATATAATGTTTTACGGCGCTTTCTAAAAAGAAAGCGCCGTATTTTTTATAATATCATAAAACTATAGGAAAAATTATTTATCATCGTACTTTTTTAAAAGTTTTTTTCTTTGATTTTTTAAAGTAGTCTCATCTATATTTATGTATATACAACTTTCACAGTTTCCTTGTACATTTAAAGATACTTCATCTAATAAACATTTTTTATTTGACCAATATATACAGAAAATATTTTCACATAACATGATTTATCCTCCTTTTATAATAGTATATCATTTTTTTGGAAAATATCAAGTAGCCGAAGTAATATTGGTAATAAAAAAACTATACTAATATCAAGTGATTGAAGTATAGGAGAGTTTATATGCGATTAAATGAGGCTGTTTCTAAAAGAATAATTGAACTTTGTAAGCAAAATAATATGACGCAATATAAGCTTTCAATGAAAAGCGGAGTTCCTCAATCTACTTTGAGTACTATTATGAAATGCACTTTTCCAAGTATGAAATTGCGAATTATTTATGAAATTTGCGAAGGGTTTGAAATTGATATAAAAGAGTTTTTTGACTCTCCTCTTTTTGAAAGGGAAAATCTCACGGATTAATATTTTTAATTATTATAAACTGCATCGTTTTTATGAAAAAAGCGATGCAGTTATATTTAAAATAATTTAACGGTTAAAAATTTTCTTTATAATAAATCCCATTCCTAAAGTTGCCCATATCGTTATTGCAAAATAACGTATTATGCTTAAATATTCCGAAACTCCTTCGGGAGTAAAAGAAAATAAAAATTTTAATCCGAGCTGTATAATTAAAATACCTGAAATTCCTATTATGAGCTTTATAAGATTCGTTTTAAAATCAGCTTTTTCTGAAAAACCTATTTTCATTTTTTCCGTTACTATTCCTATAATTCCTCCAAAAGCAATGCCGATTATTTTAAAAGAATCTTTTGTAATTGGAGGCTTTTCGTTCCAAAAGGGTAAAAGAGCAATAACAACAAATGCTAAAGGAATTAAAAATATCAAAAGATACATAGGACTTTTATCACATATTTTATCATATATAAATGAAAATAAAACTGCAAGACCGATTCCAAGTATTAAAGCGGCAAGAATATCCCAAAAAGTATGCGCTCCCAGGTACATTCTTGACAGAGGCATTAAAATTATCAAAACAGTACCTAATATATATATCCATCTTTTTTTAAATAAAAGTATTAAAGAAGAGTAGAGGGATGCGGTAAACTGAGTATGACCGCTTGGGAAAGAATATCCTGTTGCAGTGTCGGGACGAAGAGAGGTAACGGTATTGTCTAAAATCCAGGGTCTTTCTATTCTTATAAAATTTTTAATAGAATCATTAAATGCCATAGAACCTATTAAAATAAAAATTAATTTTTCACTTTTCCTTTTATTGACGCACCAGTATAATATACATAAAATCAGAACTATAACAACCGGCTCTCCCAAAAAAGATATAAAATTAAATAAAAAATCAAAAAAAGGATTTCTTAATTGCTGCAAAATCTTTACAAATTCCATTTATTTTCTCCTGAAATCTTTATAAGTTATTAAACCACAAATCAAATAATATATACAAAATATTATTCCGCTTGGAATTTCATTTATTACTTGTCCTGTATCTAAAGTACCTTTATAAATTATTGCTATCCCCATAATAATTCCGAATATGCAGCCCCACCATTTGTTTTTTGCCATCAAAACAGCAGCAGCCAGGGGTAAGGAAACAGGGATTAAAAAAGAAAGGTTTAAGGATATTGGATTGCTCCAGTCGCCTAATACTGCATAAAAAATTAAAATAACTATTAACGGTAAAAAATAAATTGTTGTTTTTAAAACAGTTTTTTTCATAATCAATTCTCCTATCATTTATTTATTTTATTATACTTAAAATATTATTGCAAATCAACTTTGTATTTTACGAAATACTGTATGGGTGTATTTCTATATCATTCCGACGTTTCAACACTTGTCATTCCGAACGTTAGTGAGGAATCTGTTATTCAAAAAAGAGATTCATCGTCGCTATGCTCCCTCGCCAATGACAGAAACGATTGTTATTGGCGAACGATAGTGAGAAGTCTCTTATATAACAATAAAATTTCTGTAATTTACAATATAAAAATAAAAAACAGTTTATTAATTTATAATAAAATGATATAATACATTTATTAAGTTTAAAAAGGAAGAAAATGTTTGAAACAAAAAATAATTTGCATAGGAAAATTAAAAGAAAAGTATCTTTCCGACGGATGCGCCGAATATATCAAAAGACTTTCGGGATATCAAAGCACTGAGATTTTGGAGCTTTCTGAAATAAGAGTTTATGAAGAGAACAGCGCTGCTCAGATAAATTCCGCTAAGGAAAAAGAAGGAGACAATATTTTATCCAAAATAAAAGACAACGATTATGTTATTGCTTTATGTATTGAGGGAGATATGTATGACAGTATAGAATTTTCAAATATACTTTGCAATATAATACAAAATACAAGAGGAGATATAATTTTTGTTATAGGCGGAAGTTACGGTTTATCGGATAAAGTAATAAAAAGAGCAGATTTAAAGCTTTCCTTTTCAAAATTTACTTTTCCTCATCAGCTTATGCGATTTATTCTTTTGGAACAGATTTACAGAGCTTATAAAATAAAAAATAATGAAAAATATCATAAATAAAAGAGGGTTAGTATGAAAAAAATAATTTTATTTGTTATGGCGTTAGTTATGTGTTTAACTATGTTTTCAGGCTGTATGAAGAGGCTTCCTTATACGGAATTTACAGCCTCCGAAGAAGAAATAATATTTACTATTGACGACGTTGAAGGTTTTGAAATAAATCCGAGTTATGAAGAAACTTCTCCGGAACTTCTTTATATAAACAAACCTGACAGAATTATGTATTCTTATACGGAAAAACTTTCTAAAGATAAAAATCTTCCCAAAGACGCTCAAAGATACTGGCTGCGTACTTCTCTTGCAAAATACAGCGATGTTGAAATTACAAAAAGCACTTATACTAATTTTTATGATGAATATGACAAATATGTAAAAGAAAAAGGCGGAAGTATAAGTAAAATTGAAAATATACAGGATTATAATATAGATAAAGGCTTTACCTTTAGGGACAAGGATAATTTTATTGTAGGCGTCTTAAAAGGCGATATGTATTATGAAGTATATTTTATAAGCGATGTTAACAATAATTTGGAGAATATAATGCCTAAGATGATGGAAAAATTAAATAAAGCTCAGCAAACGCTGAAATTTGTTACAAATGAATAAAGGAGAGAACGAAAATGTATTCATATAAAACATCGGGAGTATGCTCAAGACAGATAGATTTTGATATAATTGACGGAAAACTTTCAAATGTAAAATTTTACGGAGGATGTTCCGGAAATACTCAGGGCCTTTCAAAGCTTCTTGAAGGAATGGATGCGAAAGAAGCCGTAAAAAGATTAAAGGGAACAGATTGCTCTATGAGAGGAACGTCATGTCCCGACCAGCTTGCAAAAGCTATTGAAGAAGTAATAAAATAAAATTTCGGAGGTTTTTATGTTAGATTATATGAAAGAAAAAGACAAATGGCTTAAAAGCGATGTTGTTGATGAAAATACGAAGAAAGAGCTTTTGAATATAACGGATGAAAAAGAGATAATGTCAAGATTTTATTCCCTTTTGGAATTTGGTACGGCAGGACTTCGTGGAATTTTGGGAGCCGGACTTAACAGAATGAATATATACGTTGTACGTCATGCCACTCAGGGATTTGCCAATCTTATAAAAAGCGTAAGGGGCGAAGAAAAAGGAGTGGTTATCGGTCATGACTGTCGTAATATGTCAAAAGAATTTGCTCTTGAAGCAGCATTGGTTCTTGCGGCAAACGGTATAAAATCATATCTTTTTGAAGATTTAAGACCTACACCGGAAATTTCTTTTGCTATAAGACAGTGCAAAGCTGTTGCAGGAATAAATATAACGGCAAGTCATAATCCGAAAGAATATAACGGATATAAGGTTTATTGGGAAGACGGGGCGCAGCTTCCTCCAGACGAAGCTTCCGTTGTACTTTCCGAAATAGAAAAGCTGGATATTTTTGATGATGTAAAAACAGTTTCCTTTGAAGAGGGAAAAGACTATATTACCTATATAGGCAGTAAAATCGATGATGAATATGTTGAAAAGGTAAAAGAACAGTGTATTGACCGTGACGTTATTAAAAAAGCGGCAAAAAGTCTTAAAATTCTTTATACTCCTTTTCACGGAACGGGATATAAGCTTGTTCCCAGAGTGCTTACCGAGCTTGGATTTGAAAATATATCTTATGTAGAAGAGCAGATGATTCCCGACGGCAATTTTCCTACGGTAAAATCTCCAAATCCGGAAAACAGCGAAGGATTTAAAATGGCAATTGAAGAGGGCGAAAAAATTAACGCCGATATTATAATAGGAACAGATCCCGACGCGGACCGGGTTGCCGCTGTTGTCAAGGATAAAAATGGAGAATATAAAGTATTGTCGGGAAATCAGACTGGTTCTTTAATGCTTGATTATATTATAAACGCAAGAAAAAGAAAAGGGACTCTTCCTCAAAATGCCTGTGCGGTGAAAACTATTGTTTCAACGGAAATGGTAACGGAAATCTGCAGAAAAAATAATGTAGAACTTAAAAATGTTTTGACGGGATTTAAGTTTATAGGAGAAAAAATCAAAGAATTTGAAAAGACGGGTGAATTTACCTATATATTCGGCTTTGAAGAAAGCATAGGATATCTTGTCGGTACTTACGCAAGGGATAAAGATGCGGTTGTCGGGTCTATGATGATAGCTGAAATGGCGGCGTATTATAAAACTTTGGGTATGACATTATATGACGGCCTTGAAAAACTTTATGAAAAGTACGGATACTTTGCGGAAAAAACGGAAAATATGTTTTTTGAAGGTATAGAGGGAAAAGAAAAAATGAAAGCGCTTATGGAGTCTTTCAGAAAAGAAATGCCGGAAAAAATCGGAGGATTAAAAGTTGTTGAATTCAGAGATTATCTTGAAGATGTAAAAATAGATATTTTGACAAATGAAAAAACTTCTACCGGACTTCCAAAATCAAATGTGCTTTATTATAAGCTTGAAAAAGATACTTATGCAATTATCAGACCGTCGGGAACAGAACCTAAAATAAAGCTTTATCTCATGGCAAAAGGCGATAATAAACAGCAGGCATGGGACAAAATAAAAAACGTTGCCGATGAATTTTTAAACAAAATATAAAGAAGATACGGATTGAAAAAATTCAATCCGTATCTTTTTTGTTTCCTTATAATATTATTCGGCGGTAGGTTCTGCAGTGAAATAATAAAATGCCATTGTTTTATAGAAATGGTTAATATCATTTTTATCGGTAAAAAACTCCCATTTTCCGTCTTGAGATTTTATTCCATAGATATATTCATTATTCTTTTTAAAAAACAGTTGATAAACGTTTTCATTTTTTGTGCGATAGTTTTCTATCGTACTTTCTATATTGTCTTTTTTGTAAGAAAAGGTTTTTACAACATATCCGTTTTCTAAATAACCTCGAACCCAGCATGAGTAAGTACGGTTTTTGTTGTTTTTGGGAACATTGTAAATATCCCATAGTGTAAAGTTGTTTTCATTAAAGCAAAAAGAATTATATTTCCATATTTCGCCGTAAGGCCAACCAGCATAGTACAAAGGATAAATAAAATCAAAATATGAATAGAGGTTTAAATAATCAGTAATATATTCATAACTTGGATGATCATCAGTATTTATGTAATTCTGCCGATAAGATTCATAATTAATGAACATATCATACTCGTAAGTTGTTATTTCACAGGCGTTTTCGTATTTTTCTATAAATTTATTTACAAAACTTTTGTTTGATTTAAATAACGGACTTATTCCCGTAACAGAATTTCCGGCAGGTTCATAGGAAAAGTAGGAATTATCTTCTGCCGAAGGGTTTTCATCAGATATTTCCGGCGTTTGATTTCTCACACTGCATCCGGTTATAAATAATGATGATAAAATCATAAAAATTATCAATTTTTTCATTGTTATTTCCCTTTAAAAATATCTAACTTTGAATAATTATATGCTATTAATATTGGTATGTCAATATATTTGCTTTAAAACAAAAGAAATATTCAAAAAAAGAGTTTTATGATATTATTAATAAATCGATATAGGTGATAGTATAGGAGAGTTTTATGAATATAACAATGAATTTAATATTGATATAACAGATTTAAATAAAAAGTGGATATTGGGTAAAACTAATCAACTTGAAAACTAAGGAATAATTATAGAGTCTGTTGATAATTAGTAATGATAATCTGTGTTATATTAATAAAACAATAATAATGATTAAATAAAATATATTGACATTGTTTTTTTATATGTTATTATTTTGGTAAAAACATATGAATTTTTAGGAGGAAGATAAGTGAGAAGGTTAGTTATACTATTTGTAGTTATTTTGATAATTTTATCAGGATGTTCAGCATTAAAACAACCTGTTGAATCTTCCTTTGAAACTACATATGAATTCGGCATGTTGTCATCGGAAGATAATATTATTAAAAATGAAAATCCTATAGATATCGGAGATATTGATAAAAACAGGGATCCTCTGCCTCTTGTAAAATCCGAAAACAAAACAGCGGAAAAATTTTTTAATGAATATTTAGATAAATATGAAAATCTTTGTGAAATAACAACTTATGAATATGATTTGTTTAATAATTATCTTGATTATTATGAAAAGTACCGTTATGCTCCGGGATTTGAAAAATCAGCGGAGAAAAAAGCCGGGGAAGAAATTTATAGTGAAAAATATTATTTATTAGCTTATGCCGGATGGTCTTTGGAGGAAATATATAAATATACAGAAATATGCTATTCAGATAATACTTTTGATATGGCGCGGATTTATGAACTTCCTGTTACAGATGATGATACTATGTTTAGTTTACATGTATACGGAGATACAAAAAATAATATATTAAAAAAATCTTTGTCATACACTAATTTAAAAGAAAATATAACAAGCGATATGGAGTGTACGGTTAAGGATGGAAAAACTTTATGGCGGGTAAATTTAAAATACAAAGATGGAAGTGTTATTTTCAAAGAAAAAGAAAATGACGGAAAATGGGTACTTAAAAATCAAAAAAATTAATTAAATTTTAGGACGAAGGGTACACGGAATATTTGACATTTTGCAGAGAAGATGAGTTTATCTTCTCTGCATTTTTAAAATATAAATGTTATGTTCTAAAAATAAAACATACATCATATTAATATTTTGAATAGAAAATTAAGAGGGTGTATGACTTGAAGGGTAATATAGAGGACAGAGCCATTAGTTTGGCAAATTATATTTTAGAAGAAAACGCTACCGTCAGAAGCGCTGCAAAAAAGTTCGGAGTATCAAAAAGCACTGTACATAAAGATATAACCGAAAGACTTAAAAAAATAAATCCCGCTTTATACAGCGATATACGAAAAATATTGGATAAGAATAAATCTGAACGTCATATAAGAGGAGGTATAGCCACAAGAGAAAAATATAAGGGAATAAAATAAAATTATAATATTTTTTATATAAAAAATCAGGCTTCGTAATGAACTGCATTGCGAAGCTTTTTTAATCCATTTTATTACATAAAAAACAGAAATTTGATTTTGATTTTTTTTAAATAAGTGATACAATATAATAAAAAATGACAATTATGTTGACATGATAATTTAATTATGATAATATGATTGTGAAAAAATTAACAATGACTTTTAAAATTTGGGGGAATTAATATGAATATAATGGTTTGTATAGGAAGTTCCTGTTATTTAAAGGGTTCAAAAGATATAATATCAATACTTGAAAGACTTATTTCAATGCATAATCTTTCCGATAAAGTTGTTCTTTCCGGTTCTTTTTGTATGGGACACTGTACGGAGGGAGTATGCGTAAAGGTAGAAGACGAATTATTTTCCGTTACTCCTGCTTCGACGGAAGAATTTTTTAACAAAAATGTTTTGGGGAGGATTTAAAGATGAATACCATAACATCGCATAAGGCCAACTGTAAAAATTGTTATAAATGCTTGAGAGTATGTCCCGTTAAATCTATAAGGTTTACAAACGGACAAGCAGAGATAATACAAAGCCAGTGTATTTACTGCGGGGCTTGTGTAATTTCATGTCCTCAGCAGGCGAAAAGCGTTGAAAGCCATTTGAAAAAAGTTAAGGAATTTATTAAAAACGGTGATGTGGTGTTGTCACTTGCTCCGTCGTTTTTAGGAGCTTTTGATACTAAAAATCCTATGAAGATAGTTACTGCCTTGAGAAAACTTGGATTTTGTCAGATAAGAGAAACTGCGGAGGGAGCTGCTGTTGTCAGTGACGAGATAGCAAAAATAGCAAAAGAGGGTAAAATGGATAATATTATTACTACTTGCTGTCCTGGTGTAAACAATCTTATCGAAAAGCATTTTCCAAATGAAATTCCTGCTTTGTCTCCCATTGTATCTCCTATGATAGCTCACGGAAAAATGATAAAGCATCAGCTCGGAAAGGATATAAAGGTTGTTTTTGCCGGACCTTGTATTGCAAAAATCGAAGAATCAAAGGATATAAGGCATGACAACTGTATTGATGCTGTTTTAACTTTTGAAGAGCTGGCAGACTGGCTTTGTGAAGAAAATATAGACGTTAATGAGTGTGAAGAAAATCCCTTTGACGGACAAAACGGTGGACTTTCAAAAATGTATCCTACAAATGCTGGAATACTTCGCAATGTAAAAGCAAGGGGCGTCGATAATTATAAGCTTTTACATATAGACGGAGTAGATCAGTGTATGGATTTTCTTGAAGCTATGGAAAAAGGACAGATTCATAACTGTATTATAGAGATGAACGTCTGCAAGGACAGCTGTATGGGAGGACCGAAAAATTCAAGACCGTCTTATATGAGGTTTGACAGTTCTCTTGCTGTTAAGGAATATGCAAAAAATGATGAAGTTGTTGTTGCTGATATAAAAACTGACATATCACTTCATAAAGAATTTATTGATAAAAGCAAAACAGAACAGATACCTACTGAGGAAGAACTTCGCCAGATACTTCGTTCAATCGGTAAAGAAACTAAACTTGATGAGCTTAACTGCGGTTCCTGCGGTTATGCAACCTGCCGTGAAAAGGCTGTTGCGGTGTTCCAGCATAAGGCGGAGGTTTCTATGTGTATGCCTTATATGTACCAATCAGCTCAGTCTATGTCAAATGTAATTCTTGATAATACTCCTAATATGATAATAGTTGTTGACAGCGATTTTAAAATAAATGAAATTAATGCTGCAGGACGCGCATTTTTAGGACTTACAAGAAGTGAAGCTATGGAAAGATATCTTTATGAATTTATGGATACGACGGATTTTCAGATTGTTTTGGACAATGAAGAAAATATTATTGATATGAAGATATCTTTGGATCACTACGGAAAATCATTTGAACAGACTCTTGTGTATCTTCCTAAACAAAGAGCTGTTATGGGAATTTTTAAAGATATTTCCGAGGACGAAAAGAAAGAAAGAGATTTATATAACCTTCGTCTTGAAACCATGAATATGGCTCAAAAAGTTATCGATAAACAGATGATTGCGGCGCAGGAGATAGCAAGTCTTTTAGGTGAAACAACTGCAGAAACAAAAAGTACGCTTACAAGCCTTAAAAATATGATTATAAATAATGGGGAAACAGAAAAATGATTCATGTTGATATAAGCTACAGAAGTATAAATAAATACGGTGAAGAACTGTGCGGAGATAAGGTTGAAAT
>CAKTDK010000045.1 GCA_934541205.1 uncultured Eubacteriales bacterium | reverse complement strand
CCGGAAGTATTATCGGAAACGAGAAATCACTGTTTCTTAAACAGGGATGAAGTGTTATTTATAGGAGAAAATTCTTCAAATTTAAAAGAATACCCTGAGGGAGTATATTTGTATAATTCAGAAACTGAAGAATTAAAATTGCTTTTTACAATAGGTGATAAAAAAATAATCGATTTTCAGTTATTATCCAAATAAATTTTAGAAAACTCCCAAACTGCAATTTTATTGCAGTTTGGGAGTTGAAAAATGGTTATATAAAACAGAAAAGAGATGATTTAATGAAATCAAAATTTGTAATATTATTTTCAATTATATTTATTTTAACAGGGTGTTCCAAAAAAGATACGGCTGACTATTATCTTTCCGTAATTACAAAACCTATTTCCGAAATTACGGATGAGACCGGGATGTCGGAAGGTAATGATAAAATATCAGTTTATTGTTATGATTTTAAAACAAAAAAATTAAAAAAAATAATTGATTTGGATAAGGAGAACTTTCGGGAGCCTATTTACAGCAAAAAAGATAATAGTATTTATTATACAAAAGCTTTTGAGGATGATTTCGATTTGTTTTCCTTAAATTTAGATACAAAGGAAACTCAGCAGCTTACCGAGGGAATGAAAATTTGTTCCGAAATAATTCCCGGAGAAGATGAAATATATTTTACAAGTTATACTGATAATGAATACGAGGGTGCAAATTATTTTAAAGGTGCAAAACCCTGTGTATACAGCAAAAGTACAGGTAAAGCATCTATGTATTTTACGGATTCTGATTTAAGCTGCAAAGATATGTCTTACGATCCGTATAATGACCATTTATATGCCGGATGTATTTCACCGGAAAATTCTTTATCTGAGGAAAACATTGATTATATATACGATTTTTATAAAGACTATGAAAGTCCAAAACAGCTTATAAAATCAGATAAAGGAAAAGGCGTATACCTTGTTTCAACAATGCCGGGAAGCGAAAAATTATATCTTTGGTTAAATGACGGAAATAACAGTGCTCCTTATTTATATTATTTAAATTATGAGGTTTATAAAGATATTGATTACTTTGCAGAACCGGTATTTTTAAATGAAAATGAGATACTTACCGATAGTTTATCTGGGGACCCGGCATCAATAGATACTTGTAATATAAAAACAAAGAAAAGAAATACTCTTTTTACTATTGAAGGTCAAGAACTGGTAAGCTTTAAATTGTTATCCCGGTAAGTTTAAAATGCAGAAAAGAGATGATTTGATGAAATCGAAATTTATTATACTGCTATTAGTATTGCCTTTTGTTTTTTCAGGATGTTCAAAAGAGGACAAAACAATAAAACCTTATATTTCTATACTTGCCTCTAATTTAACTGCAACTAATGAATCAAATTTATTAATCTATTATTATGATTTTGAAACAGAAAATGTCGAAAAAGTGTCGTCTATTGATAATTTTTCACAATATTCTTTGGCTGTTTACAGTAAAGCTGATAATACTATATATTATTCTCAAAGAATAGAAAATGAAAATTTAAGAGGGGATCAATTATTTTCTTTAAATTTAGATACTAATGAGACAAAACAGCTTACAAATAATATTTTTGCAATAAATTATATTATTCCTTCAAAAGATAAGGTATATTTGCTTGCTGTTACTGTCGGCGACAGACATCTTAAACCTATGATATATCATAAAGATACCGAAGAACTTGAAATATTAAGCAAAGACACAGATTTGAATTTTGAACGTATATCTTATGATATTAAGCAAAACCATTTATATGCATCAGGGGCTTATTTAAAAGAAATTGAAAAAGCTATAGATGATTACAATAATGCTGCGCTTGAAAATCCTGACAGAATATATGTAAGTCCGGATTACTATATATATGATTTTTCAGAAGATTTCAATAATCCAAAACAATTGTTAAAAACAGATAAAACAGAGATTACCGCCCTTTCAGCTGTTCAGGGTGATAAAAAAATATTTTATACTCATACTGATGGTTATGGAAAATTTAATTATATATTTGATATAAATAAAAATACCAAAATTCCGTATTCTTCAGAAATTATAAGTCAAAGAAATTTTTGCTTTTTAAATGAGGATGAAACTGTTTTTATAGGAGAAGATTCTTCTAATTTAACGGAATATCCGAGAGGAGTATATTTATATAATTCAAAAACAAATGAAACAAAACTTCTTTTTTCTATTGATGATGGATATATTTTGAATTTTCAGTTATTGGCAGATTAAAAACTATTTTATATTATGTTAAAAACAGGAGGGGTTAAAAATGAGTGAAATAAAAAAGGTTGTTGTTTTCATCGGAGCAGTATTATTTCTGGGGGCGTGTATAATGATGACAGGAGAGGTTTATGAATGTGGATTGGTTGCAGGAATAGCAGGAATAATATTGATGGTTATACCACCTCTTCATACTGCTTGGAAAAATAGAAAATTTTATGAACAAGATTTTGACGAAAAAGATATTGATGAAAAATAGAATATTTTAAATCCGGATATACATAAGAAACATGCAGTAAATATTATACTGCATGTTTTTTATAAAAGACCAAAAATGCTTTTTTATAGATTACTAATATATGTAAACCTTCGCAAAGGTGAATTATTAAGGATTGAATGGTCTAACATCGATTATATTAATCAAGTAATCAATATAGAACGTAACTCTTTATATTTGACAAAAGAGGGAGTAAAAATATTTTTCTTCTTGCTTCCCTCTAACTTCGTTTTTTAATCAATAAGCGACAAATAAGCGACAAATACAAGTTTATACATAAAAATGAATAAAAATAAAAAGCCCATAAACGGCTTGTTTAAAGGCTTTTTAACTGGTTGCGGGGGCAAGACTCGAACTTACGACCTTCGGGTTATGAGCCCGACGAGCTACCAACTGCTCCACCCCGCGATATTAAATTATTTTCTGCTATCTTAATTGTAAACTCGGTTTATAAATTATTATACCCTAAATCACAAATATAACAACTTTTCGGCTTTAAAAATTATGGTGCCGGAGACCGGGGTCGAACCGGTACGGGAGTTACCTCCCACAGGATTTTAAGTCCTGGGCGTCTGCCTGTTCCGCCACTCCGGCACAAACGATAGCTAAATTATAATATCACAAACTCAAGCTATTGTCAATTGATTTTCTAATATTTTTATATATTTTCCTTTTTGTAAGATATATTTTTCATACAATCAATAAATTTTTCTGCCAATACTGTATCAAACTGAGTTCCTTCATTTTTTCTGATATCTTCAAACGCTTCTTCAAAGCTTTTTTTATGTTTATACGGTCTGTTATTTGTCATAGCGTCAAAGCTGTCTGCAATTATCAAAATTCTTGCAAGATAATCTATCTGTTCTCCTTTTAATCCTTCAGGATATCCCTTGCCATCGATTCGCTCATGATGTTGCAGTATAATTTTTGCAATATTTTCAAATCCGTCTATATTTTCAAGCATATCCGCGCCGTCTTTTGGATGTCTTTTTAATTCTTCCCATTGTTCTTCAGTTAATTTATTGCTGCTTATAAGAGTTTCTTTGGCCACATTTATTTTCCCCAAATCGTGAAGATAAGCCGCGTATATAAGTATCATTTTTTCATTCTTGTCCAATTTTAAATAATTGGAAAAAATATCACAGTATCCCACTACGCGTTCAATATGATTATATGTGTAGCTGTCTCTTGCATTTATTATACTTATTAATGTTTTTAACGATTGAAGCTGTTCTCTGTTTTTTAAACTTGTATCATACTTGTCTATAATACTTGCATAAATTTCAACTCTGTTTTTTCTCAAATACTTCGCACGATACAACGCACTGTCAGCCGCTTTTATCAATTCTTTAAAATCTCTGTTGTCTTTTCCAAGCTGCGCAACTCCAACTGATACCGTCAATTTTTCCTCAGGGAGAATATTTTCCCCGTCAAATTCTGTTTCTACAATTTTCTTTCTTATTTTTTCGGCACAGACAACTCCTTGTTCAATATTTGTATCAGGCATAATAACACCAAATTCTTCACCACCATAGCGGCACAAAATATCTTTGGATTTTATTGTCTTTTTTATAACCTCTACTACTTTCTTTATAATTTCATCGCCCTGCTGATGCCCGTAAGCATCATTATAAACTTTAAAATAATCTATATCTGCCATTAAAATGGAAACAGGTTTATTTTCCTTTTGAGATTTTTTGCATTCTTCCTGAAGTCTTTGATGAAAATATCTATGATTATAAACCATTGTAAGTCCGTCAAGATTTGCATAATGTTTCAAATAATCTATATGCTTATTATTCATTTGAGCATAAAATCCTACAGTAAAAGCTATAGATAAAAACATTACCGTTAACGCTAAATCATTTTCAAAATATATATTTACTCCGCTTTTGTTATAGGAAACCAAATCTATAATAAGAAGAACTCCAGAAGATACAGCGGCAACCGCTAATCCGGCCTTCATAGAATATTCTATTGCATAACAAATAATTATAAATATAAATAAAAATTTATAATAACTTTTTTCCATTCCGGAAAACATTATAGCTGCTAAAAATATAGAAAAATAAATAATTAATTCAATATAAAAGATTGTCTTTTGTTTTTTGTTCATATAAAACAACGCAACAATAAGTACTATAAGAATTATAAAAAGAACTCCTACGGAAATTATAGCGGCAATTATTCTGTTGTTATCAAACAAAGTCCCTATATCTTCTCCAGAAAAAATAGTTTGGAATATAGGAATAGCAGAGAAAAACAATGCCAAAAGTTTCAAAGTGTATAATATTGTTTTTAATTGCCTTTCTTTTTCATTTTCCGTTGAATACATTTCTTTAACCTCTCAAAAATAAATAAAAGTATGTGAGGCCGTAACGCCTCACATATCATTGAT
Source organism: uncultured Eubacteriales bacterium (assembly GCA_934541205.1). GTDB lineage: Bacteria > Bacillota > Clostridia > Oscillospirales > RGIG7773 > RGIG7773. The sequence goes on along the minus strand of CAKTDK010000045.1, from coordinate 6,571 downwards.
ATTTTTTTGCGTCTTACATATCTTTCAGGGAAGACGGCTCTTCGGGCTGATAAAAATAAAACCAACAAGCAGAAGATGCAACCGCAGTAGCTACAAAAGTACAAATAGTAGCTATAAGCCCCAACAATAATCCTTTCTTTTTCATAATTAATCCTCCTTTCGATATTCAAATATTTTATTATGTACAGACACACAATAATCTGATATAGCCCTAAACCCCTTAGTTAAAGTTAAGCTTTGCCAAAAAACTGCAAACGCAATGCTATAGCTTATACTTATAAGCCATATATAATTATAATTCAAATATAACATAAATATAACTATCGTAATTATAAAGGAAAAAGCAACAAAATTTCTGCTGTTTTTTCTGAGTTTCTTTATTTTTTCCGGGTTTTTTATAGGCTTATTAACAGAATCTACCGGCGCTTTTTTATAAACTATAAAAAATGAAAGCCCAAAAGCAATACAAATTATAATTCCGGAAGCATTATAAGGAATGTACCATGCCATTACATATCTTGACAAAACAGCCATAACAGCAATAGAAGAAATGCTAACTAAAATACAACCGAACATAGACTTTGCATGGGCTCCTCCGGTAAACTTTCTTAAAAAGCCTACAGTCATATAAATAAAAAGACATTCTGCAATAGTATGTGTAATAAATCCCACTGAAAAAGCAAGAAAAAAAATTATTATCATCTGCCAAAGAGCCGTCATTCCATAAGCTATAACTTTTTCTTTTTCTTCATCTAAGTCGTTTGATACAGCAATCTTATGGGAGATTCTATTTATCAGCCTTTGCATTTGATTTTACCTTTCTTCCAACGATTTTAAAATATATAAAAACCGTAATAAGCAAAAACAGTATTGTAGCGGGAATAGCTGTATATGCTTTAAAAAATTTATCTTTCATCAAGTTATTATAATTTTCCATACCACCGAAAATTAATGTAAAAAAGCCTACATCAATAAGTTCGACAACAAACATAAGTATAGTCACTATAAGAGATCCTATAATTGTCTGAAGAATAGGAAGCTTTGCCATTACAACGCAAATCAAAATAAGTATCAGCATATTAAACAAAGTATGAACGCCAAAATTTATAGGCAAATTCCGTATAATCAAAATCGCCGCAGTCATAATAACACTTTGAATAACATATTGTTTCGCATCTATTTTCTTTTTACAAAAAGCATAAATAAACAAAATAAACGCAAAACCTTGCAGCAAATAACCGGTAAAAAACTGAAGTAAAATAAATCCCACCTGTTCCAACATTGTTAATTCCCCCGTTGCAATGTTTTTATACTGTAAAAAATTATAATAAACACAAAAACTCTTATGACCAAATCACCTATACTGAGTATACTGTATCCGGTATCTATATAATCTGTCAGTATCTTTAATTTTGCTGTTTCATCTCCTAAAATATGTATTGAACTGTATCTTTCAAACATTTGAGGATTGTAATAACCCGTTATCTTTGAAAGAGTAGGAAAAACCGGCATTTTGCCTCCGTTTGCCGCAATCGCAATTTTATTTAAAGCCGTTCCTGTAATTATACACACAGAACCTATTATACCCTGTTTATATAATTTATACCCAATCATAGGAAGGATAAACAAAAACATATATACAGATTTAATAATATTTGCAAAAGGAGTAAAACTGTAATTGCCTAAAAATATATTCGCCTGCAAAAATATCTCAAACAGTTCAAAAATAAAAATAGGATATAAAAAATAAGCTTTTAATAAAGGCTTTAACTTGTACCCTTTTATTTTTGCAGCTATTACAGCAATTAAAACAGTAATCAGCATACTATACTCCAGTGTTTAATATTATTTTAATTATAACACTCAAATAAAGGTAATTCAATATGTTTGCACAATAAAATAATTATGTGTTTTAATAAAATCTCATATTATGCAAAAATTTACAGATTAAAAATTAAACGGCATAAAGAATATTAGCCTTTAAAACTATGTTAATTGGTAAAAATACTCACAAATATACAAAGTATTCACTGCACTTTTTACTTGTCCTACATCTAAAATCAAAATTTTAAGTGTGCAAAGCAGTTTTGAATTAGATATTTTTTGATTAAGATAAAATAAAAAATTCTTGCCAATACATTAAAGTATTGCAAGAATTTTTCTGAAGTATAAACGGAAAATACAAAACTAAAATCTATTCTTCCTTATAATTCTCGACCTGAAGCTGGATTTTTATTACCAAAGATCTGTATCGTTAGTGTAATATTCAAACTTATAACCTTTTTCTTTTACATATTTTTCTGCATAGGAATTCATTTCTACATATACTATAGCCTCATTTTCAAAGTCATTTTGTATATCATATAATATTCCGTCTATACTTTCTACGGATTTTGGTATATATATTTTCTTTAGATTACTACAGTAATTAAAAGCCTTTGCTCCCAGCTTCTTCAGTCCTTCGGGCAAATTTATTTCTTCAATTTGCTCACAATGTTCAAAAGCTTTTTCTTCAATTTCTTCTAAACCGGGATTAAATTTTATATTTTTAATATTTGAAAACAAAAATCCTTGGTGTTTTATTCTCTTTACATTTGATGGAATTTCCAAAACGTCTATATCGGCATAGACAAAAGTCCACGGCTGTATTTCGGATATATTGTTACTTAATATTAACTCTTTAATATTTACGCCGTTAAAGCTTTCTGTTTCCACATATTTTATACTTTGAGGCAAAATATATTTTTCTGTTTTTCTGTTTTCCGGATAATATAATAGAATATCTTCATTTTTGTTACATAAAACTCCGTCTATATCTGCGTATATCTCATTTTTTTCATCAACAAAAACATTTTGGCAACGAAAACCAACTCCGTCTTCAATATATTTTATGCTTTCAGGAATAATTACATTGTTAAATATATTGCTTTTTGCACGCACCATAAAAAACGAATCCAATATACCGTCTGGACCGTTTGGAATATTTAAATCCTCACCCGTAGGACCCGTATAACCGACGTACTGATTAAATTTATTAACAACAAAAATATCATTTGAATTAATTCCTAATTTATAATTATAATCAAAAGTATTATATTCCGTTTCTCCGGAAACAAAGCAAAGACCTAATTCCGGATGTTTTTTTCTGTAAGCCTCTCTTGCTATCATCTCAAAAGTTCTATCCTCCAGAATATTTTTTATCTGTTCATAAGAAGACTTAGTTATTTTTTCCCAATCTGTGTTGCTAAAATCTTTATATATTTCAGCTGTTAAAAATATTTCATTCGTAGTATTTTCAACATATTTATTTTTTTCCGCACATCCTGTAAAAATAAATAAAATCCCTATTAATATAAATATTTCATAATTTAATTTGTTATTCATAATACAAACCGCCTTTTAAACTTTTATAAATTTTATCATATACAAAAAATATTGTCAATTTCTTGTTGAAAAACATAATTTAATATGATAAAATTTTAGTATGAAATAAGGAGGGTTTTTTATGAAATCAAAACTGATTATATTATTTTTTATACTTAACATACTTTTGTCAGGATGTGCAAAAAGCAATAATCTTTATTTATCCATATTTACTTCTGAAAATTCAAATAACAGCTTAAAAACTCCGATTTCTCTATATTGTTACGATATCAGGTCCAAAAAATCAGAAAAAATCACTTCAGTTTCAACTCTTCCGACTCCTTGTTTACTGTCTTACAGTAAATCAGACAATACGATTTATTATACTGTTTATTTAAACGACAGTGCAAGCGGTGAAATCTCAAATCTACACTCTTTAGACCTAAATACCATGGAAACAAAACAGCTTACCGAAAATCTTTGCATAACAGACTATATTATTAACGCAAAAGATGATATCTACTTATTATCCGTTTATGATAATTTTCTTACAAAACCTGTAATATACCATAAAAACACCGGAGAAACAGAAAATCCTCTTAAAGACTCAAGTGAAAATTTTACCTATATGTCTTATGATGTCATAAATGAACATTTGTATCTTTCGGCATTTAATTTTCATAAAAGCGTAAAGGCCTCTGAAGATTATGACAGTAAAAAATCCTTATCTCCTTATCCTGATAATCATATATATGAATACAACAGCGAGTATAAAACTTTTATGCCTATATCCGTTTCATCCAAAATGAAAATAACCAATGTTTATGCCGTTCCCGGATATGATAAAGTCTACTACAGTCAAAAAGACGAAATAAACGTTTTCGCTTCTCTATGTGATTTAAATACAAAAACTACAAAATATATTCCTGACATTCCGAATCCTTATCCTGAATTATTATCCTCAACAAATAATATTTGTTTTCTGAACGAAGAAGAAGTTTTGTTAATAGGAGAAAATTCTTCAAATTTAAAAGAATATCCTCATGGCATATACTTGTACAATTTTAAAACAAAAAAGATAAAGCTGCTTTTTACTGCGGAAAATCAGAAAATACTAAGTTTTCATTTATCATCTGAATAAATATTATATAAAAAACTTATATAAAGCAAAGCCTATTAATATAATCCCGGAAATAATAAGCATATATTTTTCATTTAACTTTATTTTATTTGTAAAAACCTTTCCCAGATATACTCCGGCTGTTAAAAATAAAAACTGAAAACAGGCAATAGATACAGGCAAAAAATAATTGCAGATTCCAAGAAGTGAGCTTGCAATTCCTACTCCAACCGCATCAACGGAAAGAGCAATCCCCAAAAGTATTGATTCTTTTAAGTCTATTACTCCCGATTGGTCTTTATCAATCATAGTAGGATTTTTTATGATTTCTATTGTGATTCCAAAAGGCTTTATTAAAAACGATACTATTTTTTCAGGTTTATAAATCTTCTTTTTAGGTTTTTCTTTTTTAAATATTTTAAGTATCATAGAAATTCCTATAAAAAACAGTATAACAGACCCTATAAGCTTTTCCGCAAAAACCGGCAGTACAGAAATAAGCGCTGTTCCCGCAATAACGGAAACTGCTGATAAAACAAATGAAAACATACACATAATAAGCTGTGATTTTAAAGGAATTTGAGTTCCTTTTATTCCATATGAAAGGCCTACAAAAACAGCGTCTATGCTTAAAGTAATTCCCAAAACCAAAATATTGAGTATCATTTTTAATCTCTCCGTAAAAAAGTCTCTTTATCAATATATTGATAAAGAGACTTTTTTGTGATTTTATTTATTCTTTGTAAAAAGTTTAGATATCTCAACAACAACCATAGGAACAAACGCAAGACCTGCAACTATTGCCCATTGAAGATAATCTAAAGAAACTACTTTAAAAACAGCAGCCACAGGAGCTATACATACAACAGAAATTTGCAAAACAGCGCATATCATCGCCGCAAAAACAAGATATTTATTAGAAAATAACCCTATTTTAAAAATCGAATGTTCACTTCTTGTATTAAAAGCGTGTACAAGTTGGGATAAACTTAAAACGCAAAAAGCCATAGTCCTTCCTATGTAAGGTTCATCATAAGATAAATCAAAAAATAATCTGCCTATGGTATAAGCCAAAAGCGCAAGTCCTCCTATAAACATGCCCTCCAAAACTATTTCTATTCCGAGTCCTCCGGCAAAAATACTCTTTTTTGAATTAATAGGTTTTTCATCCATTATATCATCGCTGTTACTGTCAACACCCAAAGCAAGAGCAGGAAGAGAATCCGTCACAAGGTTTACCCATAAAAGCTGAATAGGAAGAAGCGGAGTAGGGATTCCAAGCAAAAATGCCGTAAATATAGTAATTATTTCTCCTATATTGCTTGATAAAAGAAAATGTATAGCTTTTTTTATATTTTTAAAAATTCCTCTTCCTTCTTTTACCGCCTGTACTATAGTAGCAAAATTATCATCGGTTAAAATCATATCCGAAGCGCCTTTTGCAACATCTGTTCCGGTTATTCCCATTGCACAGCCTATATCTGCAATCTTTAAAGCTGGAGCATCATTTACGCCGTCACCGGTCATTGCAACCACATGCCCTTTTGCCTGAAATGCTTTTACAATACGTGCTTTATGCTCCGGAGTAACTCTGGCAAAAACCGAACATTTGTTTATAATTTTTTCAAGTTCCCTTTGAGACATAGTATTTAAATCGTCACATGTAAGTACCAAATCGCCCTCTGACATAATTCCTATCTGTTTGGCAATAGCCATAGCGGTAACAACATGATCTCCTGTTATCATAACAGGTTTTATTCCCGCCTTTTTACATGTCATAACTGATTTTATAACCTCAGGACGCGGAGGATCTATCATACCTGCAAGTCCGCAAAAAACAAGCTCTTTTTCAAATTGATTTTTACTCGGCATATAATCAACATCTTTATAAGCTACCGCTAATACTCTTAATGCCTTTTTTGACATATATTCTGTTTTATCCGCAATATCCTTTTTCTTGAATTCAGTTAATTTTTCCTTATTGCCCCCATTATTAAAAAAATTACAAAGATTAATAAGTATTTCAGGAGCTCCTTTTGTAATTATACGGTATTTTCCGTTTTGAAGTTTATGTACCGTAGTCATTAG
>CAKTDK010000044.1 GCA_934541205.1 uncultured Eubacteriales bacterium | reverse complement strand
CAATTTTGAATGTGTAAGAAATATATATAAAAAAAGCAGTGAGATTTTAAATACCGATATCGCTGATATTTCTTTTAACAATGAAGAAAAATTAAAGGAAACAAAAAATACTCAGGCAGCCATTTTTACCTTATCTTCCGCTGTTTTTGAGCTTTTAAAGGAAAAAGGAGTAAAATGTGACGCAGTTGCAGGTTTTTCTCTTGGGGAATGTACTTCTCTTTTTCCGTCCGGAATACTTTCTTTTGAAGATACAATTAATTTTATAAAATTCAGAGGAGAACAAATGGGTATTTGCGCAAAGAAACAAAACGGCGCAATGTATGCAATTTTAGGACTTGACAGAAACAGTGTCAGCGAGATTTGTTTAAATACAGACGGTTATGTAAATGCCGTTAATATAAACGGATATGCTCAGATAGTAATTGCAGGGGATGAGAAAGCATGTGAGAAGGCAAGTGAAAAATGTCTTTCACAAGGGGCAAAAAGAGCGGTAAAATTGAATGTAGAAGGCGCTTTTCATAGCGAGCATATGAAGGAAGCTTCTGAAAAAGTTTATGATTATTTAAAAAATGTAAAATTTAACATTCCGGATGTGGATTTTTATTCAAATGTTTACGGCAATAAATTAACTGATTTTTCAGCTATGCCGGAATATCTTTCCAAACAGATTATAAGCCCAGTTGAATGGACAAGTATTGTCGAAAACATGATAAAAGATGGATATACACATTTTATCGAGCTTGGCTGCGGAAAAGTGCTTACGGGACTTGTCAAAAAAATAAGTAAGGAAGTTACGGCTTTAAATGTTGAAGATTTAAATTCGTTAAATAAGGTTTTGGAAATTTTTTAGGAGAAAATTATGAAAAAAATTATATCTTTTGTAATGGCTGCTGTGATTTTGTGTTCGCTGACAGCGTGCAGTTCTAAAATTTCTTTTAAATATGTTGATGATGATATTTTAAAAGAAGAATATACGTACTTAAATGAAAAATCCTTTCATAAAGAAAATAATACTGTTGGAATTGTTCTTCAGTGTTACAGAAATAAAAAAACATTTGGGGATTTTCCTTACTATATTCCGAAAGAAGAAATGTTTACGGACGTTGAAGAAAAGGAAAATGTAAATTTTGTTTTGGGGGAAAGTATAACTCCTGAGCAGAAAAGATATGTAAAACAATATGAAAATGAAAAAGGATTTTACTGGGTTCAGTATCCGAATAATTTTAAGGCTTTTTATATGGAGCTTAATAATATTCCTTATGCTTCGTCTGAAGGTCATGAAAAGGCTCTTGAAAAATGTGTTGAATATTTAAAAAATCTTAACGTTGAGTTAAACAGTCAATATGTTTATACAGTTAATGAAGTATTGGATTTAAACGGCGTTACAGCTGAAAAAATAGATTTTCGCAGAAAAATAAACGGTTACAGCTTTTTCAGAGGAAACGAATATATTCCTTGGTATATGCTTTTAAAAGGAGATAAAGTTCAGACTGTAAGCTTTTTCGACACTCCGTATGAAAAAACTGATATGACAATAAAAAAACCTGCAAAGACTTATGAGGATGTTGCAGATAAGGTTTATGAAGATATAAATGATATTATTCAGAACGATATGACAAGTAAAACCGTAAAGATTTATATTGAGCCGTGTTATTCATATTTGGAAAATAAAAAGGAAACAGTAGCTGCTTATGCAATATATATGGATGGATTTGATACTTTGATAAAACTTTATAATGCAAATGATTTGACTGAAATAAGTTCAGATGAAAATATAAAAGCAGGTTAAAAAAACTGTCAACTTGAATTCTTCAAGTTGACAGTTTTTTATTTCATTAATTTTACAAGAACTGCTTTTTGAGCATGGAGTCTGTTTTCAGCTTCTTCAAATATTTCATTTGCATGTTTTTCAAATATGTCTTTTGTTATTTCTTCACCTTTATGGGCCGGCAGACAGTGAAGTACCATAGCATCGGCGTTTGCAACTTTTAATAATTCTTCGTTTATCTGATAGCCTTTGAATTTTTCTCTTCTTAAAGCGGCTTCTTCTTCCTGTCCCATTGATGCCCATACGTCAGTTACCAAGACATCCGCTTTTTTTGCGGCTTTATAAATATTGTCGGTAATTTCAAATCCGTCGTAGTCTTTGGCAAAATTCAAAACTTCTTTGTCCGGCATATATTCTTTCGGAACAGCTACGCTGACATCCATTCCTACTTTTAATCCTCCTACGATAAGAGAGTTTGCCATATTGTTTCCGTCTCCAATATAGCACATTTTTAAACCGTCAAAAATGCCTTTATATTCTCTAATTGTCATAAGGTCGGCAAGTACCTGACAGGGATGGCAAAAATCGGTTAAACCGTTAATTACGGGGATAGAACCATATTTAGCAAGGTCTTCAACTTCTTTTTGTTCAAAAGTTCTTATCATAATGCCGTCGATATAGCGTGAGAGAACTCTTGCAGTGTCTTCTACATCTTCTCCGCGTCCTATCTGAAGGTCTTTGCTGCTTAAAAACAAAGCCATACCTCCGAGCTGATACATTCCTGTTTCAAAGGAAACTCGTGTTCTTGTAGAGGATTTTTGAAATATCATACCCAAGGTTTTTCCTTCCAGATGTTTATGGGAAATTCCGTGTTTAAGTTCATATTTTAATTGGTCTGCAGTGTTTAAAATATCCATTATTTCTTCTTTTGAAAGATCAAGAAGTTTTAATAAATGTTTCATTTTTATTCTCCTTTCAATGCTGAAGCTAATATACTCATACCTTTTTCAAGATTTTCAAATGTAATTGTAAGAGGAGGAAGAAGCCTTATTTTATCTTTGGCGGATAAAATTAAAAGTCCGTTTTCTATACATTTTGATATTATTTCTTTATTGTTTTTTGTTTTAAGCTTTATTCCAAGCATAAGTCCCATTCCGGTAACGCTTTCAACCTCATCAATATCTTTTAATTTGTTTTTTATGTAATCTGATTTTTTAATTATATCCTTTTGAAAATCCGGTTCACAAACTCTTTTTAATACTTCAAGTGCCCCTGCGCAGGAGATGGGGTTTCCTCCGAAAGTGCTGCCGTGATCGCCGTAAGAAAATACTTTTGATACTTTTTCTGAAAATAAAGCTCCGCCTATGGGAAGTCCTCCTCCAAGCCCTTTTGCCATAGACACTATATCGGGAGAGATATCCATATTCATGTATGAAAATAATTTTCCGGTTCGTGAAATTCCGGTTTGGACTTCATCTATTATTAAAATTATGTCTTTTTCGAGGCAAAGTTTTTGAATATATTCTACAAAGTCTTTATCAAGAGTATTGACTCCGCCTTCGCCCTGGATTATTTCAATCATAATACCGCATACGGTATCGTCAGCTGTTTTTTCAAGCATTTTTATATTGTTTGCTTCACAGTATAAAAATCCCTCTGTAAGCGGTTTGAATTTATTATGAAATGAGTCTTGACCTGTAGCCGAAAGGGTTGTTATTGTTCTTCCGTGAAAAGAATTTTTTAAAGTAATTATATTGCATCTTTTTTCGCCGTATTTATCGTTTCCGTATTTTCTTGCAGCTTTTATGGCGATTTCATTTGCTTCGGCTCCGGAATTACACAGAAATACTTTGTCAAGACCTGTTAAATCACAAAGCTTTTTTGAAAGATTTATACTTGGCATCGTATAGTAAAGATTTGAAGTATGATTTAATGAAAAGGCCTGGTTTGACACCGCTTTCGCCCAATTTTCGTCGCAGAATCCAAGGGAATTTACTCCTATCCCGGAGGTAAAATCTATGTATTTTTTATTATTGATATCTATACAGACATCGTTTTTTCCTTCTTTTATTACAACGGGAAATCTTGCGTATACGTTTAAAAAATTATCGTCGTCAAGTTTTTTTATGTCGTTGAAATTCATACATTCACCTTCTTTATTTAAACATAGTTCCGATACCTTCGTTTGAAAACATTTCAATAAGGATGGAATGTTCCACTCTTCCGTCAATTATAAAAGTTTTTTTAACTCCTTGGCGGACAGCTTCAACGCAGCATTCAACTTTTGGAATCATTCCGCCTGAAATAATGTTTTGGCGTTTTAAATGCGGAACTTCGCTTACATTAACTACCGGAATAAGTGAGTTTTCGTCGTTTTTGTCTGAGAGAAGTCCTTTTATATCAGTCATAAGAATTAAATTTTCAGCTTTTAAAGCAGAAGCTATTTTACTTGCCGCCGTGTCGGCGTTTATATTATACACGTTTCCGTTTTTATCAGAAGATACAGTAGCGATTACGGGAATATATCCTTTTTCAAGAACATCAAGGATAGGACCGCAGTTCACTTTTTCGATATCTCCGACAAAGCCTAAATCGTCGCCGTTTTCAAGTTTTTTCACTTTTATAAGTTTTGCATCCATTCCGCAAAGTCCAATAGCTTTTCCACCAAGATTATTTAAAAGAGATACAAGATTTTTGTTTACGCTTCCTGCCAAAACCATCTGTACTACTTTTGCAGTTTCTTCATCAGTGTAACGAAGTCCGTTTACAAATTTGCTTTCTATTCCCATTTTGTCAAGAGTTTTATTTATATCAGGACCGCCTCCATGAACTAAAACTACTTTTATACCTATTAAAGACAGATATACGATATCTCTCATTACCGCGTCTTTAAGTTTATCGTTTATCATGGCGTTTCCACCGTATTTTACGACTATTATTTTATTATAGTATTTTTTTATGTATGGCAAGGCGTCCACAAGAACTTTTGCTTTTGTAGCATTTGAAATATTATGTTCTCCCATAATTTTTTTACTCCTTTTAAATCAGGTGCGGTAATCTCCGTTTATTTTTACATAATCATAGGTCAAATCACAGCCCCATGCAGTTGCTTCAAAATTTCCATCATCCATATCGCATAAAAGCGTTATTTCATCGGATTTTAAAATTTCAGAGGCTTTTTCTTCTGAAAAATCGACTCCCGCTCCGTTTTCACAAACTATTATACTTCCGTATTGTGATTTTATTTGAATTTTTACCTTGTCAATAGGAAATTCTGCGTCTGTATAACCTATTGCGCATAAAATTCTGCCCCAGTTTGCGTCTTCGCCGAAAATGGCAGTTTTTACAAGAGGAGACATAATTACTGATTTTGCAGCTTTTTTTGCAGTTTCTTTTGAAGGAGCGTTGTATACTTTACATTCTATAAGTTTTGTCGCTCCTTCGCCGTCTTTTGCGATTTTTTTTGACATGTTTTCAAGAAGAATATAAAGAGCTTTTTTAAAAGTATTGTAATCTTCATCTTTATTCTCTATTTTTTTATTTTCAGCCATTCCATTAGAAAGAATAACAGCCATATCGTTTGTTGAAGTGTCGCCGTCAACGCTTACCATATTAAAAGTATCGTCGGCGACTTCTTTTAATGCTTTTTTCAGAAGATTTTCATCTATTAAAACATCGGATGTAATAAAGCAAAGCATGGTTGCCATATTTGGATTTATCATTCCGCTTCCTTTTGCCATTGCGCCCATTTTACATTCTTTGCCGGAAATCATAAAACTTACAGCGCATTGTTTTGAAACGGTATCGGTGGTCATTATAGCGTTTGCCGCATCGTCATTTTTGTTGTAATCAAGTCCTGATATAAGCTCGGAAATGTTGTTTTTTATAGGCTCAATGGGAAGAATTTGACCTATAACTCCCGTTGAGGCAACTACTATATCTGTTTTGTCAATTCCGGTTTCTTTTGAGGCTATTTCGCACATCATTTCTGCTTTTTCAATTCCGTCGGCATTGCAGGTATTGGCGTTTCCGCTGTTTACAATTACCGCCCGGGCTTTATTGTTTTTTATATTTTCTTTTGTTACAAGAATAGGAGCGCCTTTGACTTTATTTGTTGTATAAATTGCGGCGCAGTGACAGATTGTATCACTTAAAATAAAAGCCAAGTCTTTTTTTGAAGTGTTTTTTCTGATACCGCAGTGTATACCGTTGGCTTTAAAGCCTTTAGGGGCGCAAATTCCTTTTTCAATAAAATTTATCATTTATATTTTCTCCTTATTTATACAAAATTAAAAAGCTGACGGAATCATATTAATTCCTTCATCTTCGTCAAATCCGAAGATAATATTCATATTTTGTATTGCCTGTCCGGCAGCTCCTTTTATCATGTTGTCTATACACGAAATAATTATAACTTTGTTTTCCTGTTTATGCAAGGAGATATGGCAGTAATTTGAATGCGTAACATTTTTTATGCAGGCTTCAGTGCCTTGTGGCATAATTTTTACAAATTTGCAGTCTTTGTAAAAATCTTCATATAGCTTTTGAATATCGGTTTCGGTATTTTCTTTAAAATCTGCATATACAGTTGAAAGAATTCCTCTGTTTATAGGAAGAAGATGAGGAGTGAACAAAATTTTTGCAGTTTCTCCGGAAAGCTTTGAAAGTTCTTGGGAAATTTCTGGAGTATGTCTGTGAGAAAATACTTTATATGCTGAAAGGCTTTCGTTACATTCAGGATAGTGTGTAGTCATTGAAAGACCTCTTCCGGCGCCTGTAGTTCCTGATTTTGAATCCGCAATTATAGATTTTGTATCGATAAGATTGTTTTTTAGTAATGGGGCAAGTCCTAAAATTATACTTGTAGGATAACATCCGGGATTTGCAATTATTTTACTGGTTTTTATTTTTTCTTTGTTTAATTCGCAAAGTCCGTAGGTACAGTAGTTATGAAGTTCTTTTTCGTTAAATTCCTTGCCGTACCATTCTTTATATGTATTTTCGTCATCAATTCGAAAATCAGCGCCCAAATCTATAAATATTTTATTTTTTTCAAAACATTTTTTTGCGATAGGTTCGGACAGTCCATGAGGCAGACAGGCAAATACCACATCAGCGTCTTTAATTGCCTCATCTTCTGATTTTAATATTTCATTGTATTCACCTTTAAAATTATTATATATATCGCTTATACTTTGATCTTTAAAAGATACAGAGCTTATACCGTTTATTTGTACGTTTTTATGTCTTAAAAGAAGTCTTACAAGTTCTGCCCCCGCATATCCGGTTGCTCCTATGACGGCTGCTTTTATTTTATTCATAAATATTCACTCCTTTTGTACTTATACTTATAATTATACACTAAATCGTAGAAAAATCAAGTGTAAAAGTGCATAATTATTCAAAAACAAGCGTATTTTGTTAATAATAACAACAATGATATAAGGAAAGAGGAGTTATTTATATAAAATATTATAAATTATTGGATAAAAACATATAAGATTTTATTTGTTTTAGTTTTTTTAAGAGACAATCTATTGACTTATCAGATTAAATGTTATACCCTAAAATTAATATTTTGGAGGGATTTTTAATGAAAAATATATTAGTATTTGGAAGCTTTAATGTAGATTTAGTGGCAAGAACGCCTCATATGCCGCTGCCTGGCGAAACTGTTAACGGAACGGGTTTTTCCATGGGACCGGGAGGAAAAGGGTTTAATCAGTGTATAGCTGCCGGAAAAGCAGGAGGCAATGCGATTATGGCTGCTAAGATAGGAAACGATTCTTTCGGTGAAATCGCTTTGGAAAAATTAAAGGAAGTAAATCTGCCTTTGAATTATGTTATTAAGGAAAAAACTTTACCCACAGGAACGGCAATAATTATGGTTGAAGAAACATCAAGTCAGAACGTTATTGTTATAAATTCAGGAGCAAACGGAAGTTTTAACGATAAGGATTTTGAATGCCTTGCTCCTGCTTTTGAGAAATGTGATTTTCTTCTTACTCAGCTTGAAACAAATATAGACGCTATGGAAAAAGCAATTAAAATTGCAAAGCAAAAAGGCGCAAAGGTAATATTAAACCCTGCTCCTGTAAAGGAATTTTCAAAAAAACTGTATTCAATGATTGATGTTATTACTCCTAATGAAATTGAAGCGTCAATTTTAACAGGAATTAAAATAAAAACTCCTGATGACGCTGTAAAAGCGTCAAAAGTTTTCTTTGAAAGAGGCGTAAAAAATGTTATCATTACTTTGGGAAAAATGGGAGTTTTGGCTGCCTCTTCTGACGAATATAAAATATTTGAAAATTATGATGTAAAAGTTATGGATACTACAGGCGCGGGAGATGCGTTTAACGGAGGTTTTGTAACAGCTCTTTCTGAAGGAAAGGACTTTTTTGACGCTGTATTTTTCGGAAACGTTGTTTCAAATTTGGCGGTTTCAAAAAAAGGAGCGGCAAACGCTATGCCTTCAAGACAGGAAATTGATGAATTTATAAGAAATAATAAATAGAATTAGACTGTAGTAATTTTAATTAAAAAATTAAAAAAGATTCTTTGCCTAACGGCTCAGAATGACAGGGTTTTTATGGTTTTGTCATTCTGAGGGGGTTACACCCCCGAAGAATCTTTTTTTCAGTACTTTTTGATAAATGATTTTTGCTCGCAGTCTATTTTTTATTATTTTATAGGTGAAAAATAAATTTCTTCATATTTTTTAAAGTTGTCTCTGTAATCTTTTGTAATGCCCTGATGAGTTTTTACCAAATATTCATGGTTGTCATAATCCATACTTTCATCATATACTTTTAAAATATTTATTGCGACAGTTGAACAATGATCGCCTATTCTTTCAAGATTTGTCAGTATGTCAATAAAATATATTCCCAATGTAACAGAACATTTTCCGTTTTGGAGTCTGTCTATATGGCGATTTTTTAAAGTATCTTTTAGAAGGTCGATAACTTCCTCAAGAGGTTCAACTTCTTTTGCCATAACAATGTCTTTGTTTATGTAGGAAGTTATTGTAATATCTAAAATTTTATCTACTGCATTAAACATATTATTAAGCTCTTTTTCAGCTTCAGCAGTAAAATTCATATTTTTGTCTCTAAGTTCAATTGCAGTTTCTTTTATATTTTCTATATAGTCTCCGATTCTTTCAAAGTCGCCTATAGTGTGAAGTATTTCATTGCATTTTTTTGAATCCTTATCGGTAAGTTCTTTATCAGTAAGCTGCATTATATAATTACCTACCATAGATTCCATTTTATCAACGGTAAATTCGTTTTCTTCTACGTTAGTTATAATTTTATCATTCAGCTTATTGAAATTTTCTTTCATATATCTGAGATTTTCAAGTACAAGCTGCCCCATTTGAACGGTAACTTTTTTACATTGCGTTAATGCAAGGGAAGTGGTTGTAAGAAATCTTTCGTCCAAAACAGCAAATTCTGTTTCTTTTTCATTCTTTTTGCTGCGTATGCTTT
Organism: uncultured Eubacteriales bacterium; assembly: GCA_934541205.1. Classification (GTDB taxonomy): domain Bacteria; phylum Bacillota; class Clostridia; order Oscillospirales; family RGIG7773; genus RGIG7773. The sequence goes on along the minus strand of CAKTDK010000044.1, from coordinate 2,291 downwards.
TTTCTGCAAGAAATAACAGTCCTTTATGAAAGGGAAGAAGCAAAAGAGTATTAAGAATATTAAATAATACGTGAAAATCCGCAATTCCGCCGCTTGTAATGTTTGTTTGCAGAAAGTCATATATAAATCCTTGTACACAGAAATAAATTATTATAGCTACAACAGAGCCTATAACATTAAAATAAAGGTGAATCATCGCAGCGCGCTTTGCATTTTTTGTAGCTCCGATAGAAGATAAGATAGCAGTTATACAAGTACCTATATTTTGACCTAAAATAATAGGTATTGCAACAGCATATTTTAAAGTGCCTGTTTGAGAAAGCGCTTGTAAAATACCTACGGAAGCTGATGAGCTTTGTATTAAAGCAGTAAATAAAATACCGATAATAATCCCTATTATAGGATTTTCAAAAGCAACGAGCGCGTCTTTAAACCATTGCATATCTCCCAAAGGTTTAACGGCGTCAGACATAGTGGACATTCCGAAAAACAGTATTCCAAAGCCAAGTATAATAAGAGAGATATCCTTATTCTTTTTTTTCTTGCTTATCATAAACATTATCATACCAAAGGCAATAGCAACTGGGGCCAAAGTATCGGGTTTTAATATTTCAAGCACAACTGAGCCTCCGCCTTCAATATCGTTAAGACGAAGTATCTGAGCAGTTACAGTAGTACCGATGTTTGCACCCATAATAACTCCTACAGCCTGTGATAACTTCATTATACCGGCATTTACAAAGCCGACTACCATAACGGTTGTTGCTGAAGAGCTTTGTATTACAGCGGTAACAACAGTACCCATAAGTACACCCATAAAGAGATTGCCGGTAAGCTTTTCCAAGGTTTTTTCAAGTTTTGCACCTGCAACTCGTTCAAGGCCGTCGCTCATTATGTTCATTCCGTAGAGAAAAAGTCCAAGACCGCCTATAAGAGGAATAAAAATCTTAATAATAGTTTCCATAGCTTTAAAATATCCTTTCCATAAATTTACGGAAAAAAAGAGTGAAGATTACCTTAAATATTTTAAGTAATGGTCACTCTTAATCAGTAATTAGTCTACGATGAAATCTTTCATTTCTTCTTTGAATTTATCAAAATAGGAGTCATCGTGAATTTCAATATCAATAGGTTTTGAAAGATCAAGTGAGAAAATACCCATTATTGATTTTGCATCAACTACGTATCTTCCGGAAATAAGATCAATTTCACAGTCAAATTTAGAAATTTTTGTAACAAAATCTTTTACATCGTTTATTGAATTAAGCTGAACTTTTGAAGTTTTCATATTTATCACCTCTAGAAAAAATTTATATTATAACTATAACAGTTTACGACTTTATCGTCAATAATCTATTGTTATTTTTTTTAAAAAATATTATAATAGACAAAAATACTTACAGGAGAAAATATGAATATAGCATTTTTTACATTAGGCTGCAAAGTAAATCAGTATGAAACTTCTTCGATTATAGAAAAAGCCGTTGAACGAGGACATAAAATTGTAGATTTTAATGAAATAGCAGACGCTTATATTATAAATACATGTACTGTTACCGCTGTAAGCGATAAAAAATCAAGGCAAATAATTCATAGAGCGGAAAAGTTAAATCCTAATGCAATAATAGCTGTTATGGGGTGCTACTCGCAGACAAATTACAAAGAGCTTGAAAAAGACGGTGGGATAGATATAATTTTGGGAACATCGGAACGGATGTCGGTTTTAGATTATATTGAAAAAGCTTTTAATGAAAAAAATATTTCAAAAGAAAAAATTATATGTGTAAAAGATATTTTTAAAGTAGATACTTTTGAAAATATGGATACTAAAACTTTTTATGACAAAACAAGAGCGGTTATTAAAATACAGGATGGCTGTGAGAATTTTTGCAGTTATTGTATTATTCCTTTTGCAAGAGGAAAAGTAAGAAGCAAAAGGCTTTCCGATATAAAATCTGAAGCGGAAATGATAGGAAATAAAGGTTATAAAGAAATAGTTTTAACGGGGATACATCTTGATTCTTACGGAAAAGATTTTGATAATATTTCTCTTTTGGACGCCGTTGAAATATGTCAACGTATTGATAAAATAAAAAGGATACGCCTTGGCTCTTTGGAGCCCGTTGTTATAAATGAAAAATTTCTTGAACGGCTTAAAACTTATGACAAAGTTTGTCCTCATTTTCATTTGAGCCTTCAAAGCGGATGTAACGAAACATTAAAGCGTATGAACAGAAATTATACCTGTGAAGATTATAAAAAAGCAGTAGAACTTATAAGAAAATATTATG
>CAKTDK010000043.1 GCA_934541205.1 uncultured Eubacteriales bacterium | reverse complement strand
GATCTTTAAAAGGATAGAAAAAGAGTTTTAATTCTTAAAGAGATGATAAAGTTTTGCTTTTTAAAGGAACAGTAAAAGAGTTTTTTATTTCTTAAGATGATAAAAAAGATTTTTTGGTATAATAAAAGATATTTCTATTTGTTAAGAGAATAGGAAAAAGGTTTTTATTTTTTAAGAGAATAATAGATTTCTGCTTTTTAAAGGAACAGTAAAATTTTTTTCATTTTTAAAGCGATAGGAAAGAGTTTTTTATTTCTTAAGATGATAAAAAAGACTTTTTGGTATAGTAAAAGATATTTCTATTTGTTAAGGGAATAAGAAAAAGGTTTTTACTTTTTAAGAGAATAATAGATTTCTGCTTCTTAATGGAAAAATAAAGATATTTTTTGTCTTTTTTATTGTTTTTTACAGAAAAAATTTTGAAAATTAAAAACAGACTACTGCTTTTCATAAGCGATAAATAATAATTGGGTATTTTTTTCTTTTAATTTATATTGGTTATTCTCCTTTTGTATAAAAAACTAACAAGATTAAATTTAATCTTGTTAGTTTTTTATTGTCTAAACAATAATCTTTATTTTTGCAGTAATTTTTATATTTTTGATTAGTTATTTATTAATAAACAGAATTAAAAAGATTGTCATATAATATATGAATGAGGAGGTGGGAATACGGAAAATATATATGATATTTATGTTTATACTTTAAACGGAGTAAAAAAAGGAGCCGTAAAATTTTTTACGGATAAAGATAAAATCAACGGGATCGTATTTATGATGGGGTTTGAAAAAGAGTTTTCGGGAAAACTTATGGGCAATAATTTTTATATTAAAGATAAAATTCCTTTAATGTTTTTAAATGTAGTTTTTGAAATTCATGGCAGAATAGAAAATAACCGCTTATTTGCTTTGGTGGATACAAATTTCGGAAAAATAAAAATAACGGGAGAAAGAAAATAATGATTTATTATTTAACTTCAAACATGAAAAATAATCCCCGCCGGCCGAAAATTGTTTTCAGCCGGCGGGGTTATAAAAAATCTTTTTTACCAGATATTATTTACGGTTTCGCCTTTGGAAAGCTTTTCAACATCGTTTATTATGTTATTTACCGCATTCATATCAACTGCAAATTTTGCTTCGCCGTTTTCTTTTAAAATTGCTGTAAGCTCGTCAATTTTATAAAATTCCAAAACATCTTTTGTTCTGCCGTCGCGGAATTTTATTTCAACGGAAATCATAAGTTCTTCATCCCCTAAAACCTGAGCTTCGCCTTTTACCATAAAACCTTCAACGTTTATAAAGTATTGTTTGAAAGATTCAATATCTACGTTATTGCCGTTTAAAGTTACTGTCATATCAAGATCTTCTCCGGAAAGTTTAAAAGGATATGTTTTGTCTTTTACAGTAACATTAAATTCACTTATATAGTTTAAATCTTTGTCAAGAAAAGCAACATCTTCACAATATTCATAAGGCCGTTTATTAAAGGTATCCGCAACTGCTACAGGCATAGCATAAATATATTTTCCGCCGTCTTTATATGCATAGCACATATCCATATCGTCAATAGGCTGAGATATTCTAATTCGTTTTTCTTCGCCGTTCCAGCCGTATTTTATATCATACATAGGCTTGTCAAGCCCGCATATTTTTAACGAAGTTCTGCTGGTATCATCAGTAATTATATCCACACCGGAAATTTCTTTCATGAAAGTGTAAAGTTCTTTCATTGCCGCAGCAGATACGGGATGTTCATAGGGCTCTGTTAATACGTATGAAGAAAGTGAGGTTATATCCTGTTGTTCTTCTTCGGTTTGTTTTCTGATTTTTATAACGTCATCATAAAAATCTGCTTCTATCTCAATATAATCAAGATTATAGGCCGATGCGGATAAAGAGGGATCTACATCTCCTACAACTTCCGTATCTCCCATAAGAAGATTATAAAAATGAAGTTTTCCAACGGACATTGCGTCTGTTTCTTCCGTGTCTACAATATAGATTTTAGGAACTTTATCACAGTAATAAAAGGTGCCGTTGTTATACGGGCTTAAATTACCTATTTTATAAACAGTAGTCTCCCCGTCGTCAAAATGCATTGTTACAGTAGTTTTTGCAGGTTCAAGACCAAATTCACTTAAATTTTCTTCTGTTGGACTTCCTGCCGAATCGTTTGAAATAACGCTGTTAAATAATGACAGGTATTTTGCTACAGCAGGCTGGGATACTTCAATAGTAGTATAAGTTTCAAATTCCCATATATCTTCATCATTTTTTACTAACGTATAATTTTCATCTGTGGTTTCAATAGTGATTGTATCAACATCGTCTTCAGTGAAAGAAATTACTCTTTCAATTACACGATTATTATCATAAGGAGATTTGTTATTGTTATAAAGCAAAAGAAGAATTACTGAAATGACAAGAACTCCTACTACCGCAAGAAGGATTCCGATTATAAAAAACGGATTTTTTTTCTTTTTTACAACAGTGTTTTCTTCATTAAGAACGATAGGATCTTCATTCATTATTTATTCCTCCTTTTTATAAACATTACAATTCCCAGAATTAAAATAATTACGGGAATAATACCGAAAATAATAATATCTATTACGACAAAATTACTGCTTGTAATATCAAGTGTTTCGGTGTTAATTTTTTTAGCTACAATATCAAGGCTGGCATAATCGCTTTGAGTGCTCTTTAAAACATCGGAAAGAAGAGTATGATTTCCGTAGCTTTCGCTGGCAAGATAAGCATCCTCAGCTAAAGAAGCGGCTCCCGATACAAAAATAGAAGAGGAAATCGGTTCCTGTCCTTCAAATTTTATTTTTTCACCTTTGGCAGCAATAAGAAATGAACCTTCCGTATCATTTGCGCCTTTTTGAAGGTTTTGACCTAAATTTGCTGTAATATCTTTTACATAAGAAGTAGTTGACGAAGCGAGAATTGCTTGAGTGTATGTTATATCCCTTTCTTCAAAAAGCTGAGTCAGACTTCTGGAATAGTAAACAGGAATTTTTATTCCTCTTTCGTTTACCGAAGCACCTATAGATTCATGAACAGGAGTGGTATAAATAGTTGTAGGATCACCTGCAACACCGTTTGCGCTGTCTAAAACTATATTATAATTGACTTGTATGCCGTAATCTGCAATTACTTTTTCAAGATTAGGCATTTTTGGGGTTTTTTCTCCGTAGAAAATGAGAGCATGTTTTCCGTAATCACCGTCGTTAAATAAAAATGAGCTTAACATCTGAGCTTCTGCAAGAGTAATGTCTGTTGACGGAGCATAGATTATGATGTAATCTACGGTTTCATCAAGCTCGTTAAAGGTTATTGCTCCTGTTTCATAAGCGGCGTTTTCCATAAGATTTACAAAGGAATACGGAACGCTTTCTCCATGACCGCTTATAAATGCGGCTCTTGAAAGCCTTTCTTTGGAATTTATCATAATTGCAGTATCGATAGCGTATTCAACATCATAATATTCGCCGTTTTCTGCAAGCATGTCTTCTTTTGTCAATATCCTAAAATTATCGTTTACTTTATTATGAACGACAATATTAACGACTTCAGAATTTGAAGAATATAGATTATACTGAGCGGCAAGCCCTTGGTTTTTATATTTATCTAAAAATTTTACACTTAATTTGTCAGTAAGAGAAGTCATTTTTTTAAGCATCTGAACAATTACCTGGTCTTTTATATCGGAAGATAAATCGCTTTCCGTAGCAAAAACTATAATTTCTGTTTCATCTTCAAGACTTCCCAAAAGCTTTTTGGTTTCATCTGTAAAATCATATAATCTGCTTGTAGTCATATCAATATTTAAAGAGGGAAATCTTTCCGCTAAAAGCATTGCCGCAGTGTTGAATAATATCGCTATCACAATGACAATAGCTGTAGTTGCTGCAGAAATACTTCTCATCTTTAATTTTCGGGAAGAATATTTTTTATTTTTTTCCATATAATTATCCCTCCCTTTAAGACCAGCGGCGTTTTTCTATAACTCTGACTGTCAGATAAATAAACAGTCCCGTTATACTTAAGAAAAACAGAATGCTTGAAAAGTTTAAAAGTCCTTCGTTAAAATCCATATATCTGTCGATAACAGATATAAAATCTACTGCCGTAACCAAAAATCCGGAAACAAATGCTTTTACATAATGTACAAGCAAAAGTATTATCATAACGGCAAAGCTGATTACCGCAGCAATTACTTGATTTTCTGTTAAGGTAGAAATAAACATTCCTATAGAAATAAAAGCGGCGCCAAGCAGAAACAGTCCGATATAATTACCTAAAAGCATTAAAAAATCAACTGTTGAGAAGAGGTTTATAATTATTACATAAATAAACGTAACTGCAACGGCCATTGCAAAAATACAAAAACCGGCAAAAAATTTACCCATAACAACTCCCGTTGTTGAAACAGGAGAAGTAAACAAAATCTGGTCGGTTTTGGCCTTTCTTTCTTCGCTGAAAAGCTTCATTGTAAGAATAGGTATTAACAAAATAAAAATCATTATGTTATTTGTAAAGAAATTAGCGAAGAACTGAGTCATATTTACCTGAGAAGCATATATCATTTCTACAGTCAAAAGGGCGGCGCTTATAAGAGAAAAAACAAGCAAAAACGCATAGCCTACAGGAGAAATAAAATATGCGCGGAGTTCTTTTTTAAATACTGCTTTCATTGTTTTTTATTTCTCCTTCCGTATCGTCTTCTTTTTCAATAATTTCCATAAATATATTTTCAAGAGAAGAATTAAAATTCTTTAATTCAAGCATATTCCAGTCATGCTTTGCCAAAATGGCAAATAAAGCTTTCTGAGGCTGAACATTATCGTCATATTCCAGAATAAATCTTGCCTGACCGTCGCTTTTTTCATCAATAATAACGCTTTTAAACACTTTACTTTCCGAAAGAGCTTTTTGTACTTCCTTGGGCGGACCTGTAATTATTACGGAAATTTGTTTTTTGTCGTTCATATTTTCAGAAAGATTTTCAGGAGTATCGTTTGCAACGATTTTTCCGTTGTTTATCACAATAACTCTTTGGCAGGTTGCCTGAATTTCCGATAAAATATGGCTTGATAATATAACCGTATGTTTTTTTCCGAGATTTTTTATAAGATTTCTTATTTCTATAATTTGTCTGGGATCAAAGCCTACCGTAGGTTCATCAAGAATAAGAACGGGAGGATTTCCTATAAGAGCCTGAGCAAATCCTACCCTTTGTTTATAACCTTTTGAAAGATTTTTAATAACTCTTTTATAAACTTCTGTTATTGAAACAAGCTCGCAGATTTCTTTTAAATGTTTTTCTCTGTCAAGAGCACATTTTTTAAGGTCAAAAACAAAATTAAGATATTCCTTAACAGTCATATCAAGATATAACGGGGCAATTTCCGGTAAAAAACCTATATTTTTTTTTGCCATATAAGGATCATCCAGAATGTTATATCCGTTTATTGTTACATCTCCCGCCGTTGCGGAAAGATAGCCTGTTAAAATATTCATGGTAGTTGATTTTCCTGCTCCGTTAGGTCCTAAAAAACCAACTATTTCTCCCTCTTTAACGGTAAAAGATATATCGTCAACCGCCAGCTTATTGCCATAACGTTTAGTTAGATTTTTTACCTCTATCATAAAAGCCTCCCAAATTGTGCACACTTTTCGCTATTATATATAAAAATTATATCAGCAATAGCTATTGTTTTTGTTAATAAACTATAAACAAAGCTTTACATTTCTTGCGTATTTTTAATTTCTATTCCAAGCTCGTCAAGCTGAAGGGTATCAACTTCTGAAGGACACATTGTCATAAGCTCAGAAGCATTTTGAACTTTGGGAAAAGCCAGAACATCTCTTAAATTATCTTTTTTCAGCATAAGCATAACAAGACGGTCAAGCCCTATACCCATTCCGCCGTGAGGAGGAGCTCCGTATTTAAATGCGTCAAGCAAAAATCCGAATTTTTCATTTGCTTCTTCTTTTGAAAGTCCCAGTGATTCAAACATTTTGTTTTGAAGTGCGGGATCGGTAATTCTTATTGAGCCGGAAGATAATTCAATTCCGTTTAAAACAAGGTCGTAAGCCTTTGCTCTGACGCGGGATTTATCAGTATCGAGAAAAGGAATATCCTCTTCCATAGGTGAAGTAAAAGGATGATGCATCGCCATAAAGCTTTGGGAATCTTCATCCCATTCAAAAAACGGGAACTGAGTAACCCAAAGAAATTCAAATTTGTCTTTAGGAATTATATTCATTTTTCTCGCTATTTCAAGCCTTAAAGCTCCTAAAACTGATAAAACTGTTTTGGTTTTTGCATCAGCTGCAAACAGCATTAAATCTCCTTGCGCAGCGCCCATTTTTTCTGAGATTTTAGTCATTTCATCTTCTGTCATAAATTTTGCAAAAGAAGAATTTATGCCGTCTTTTGTAAGCTTTGCGAAAGCAAGGCCCTTGCCTCCTATACCTTTTACAAATTCAGTCAGTTTATCAATATCTTTTCTTGAGAAGAAATCAGCTCCGCCGGAAATACATAGTCCTCTTACACTGCCTTTTTCACAGGCGGAAGAAAATACCGAAAATCCACAGTTTTTAACTATATCCGATATATCCTTTATTTCAAGACCAAATCTTATATCCGGCTTGTCAGAACCGTATTTTTCCATAGCGTCTTTATAGGTCAGTCTTTTTATAGGAGTTTCAATATCTATGTCAAGGACTGTTTTAAAGAGGTATTTTATAAAACCTTCGTTTATTTTCAAAACATCTTCCATATCAACAAAGGACATTTCAAGGTCAATCTGAGTAAATTCTGGTTGTCTGTCCGCTCTTAAATCCTCGTCGCGGAAACATCTTGCAATTTGAAAATATCTGTCAAAACCTCCTACCATTAAAAGCTGTTTGTAAAGCTGAGGAGATTGAGGAAGAGCGTAAAAGCTTCCGTTATGAATTCTTGAAGGAACAAGAAAATCCCTTGCTCCTTCGGGAGTTGATTTTATTAGCATGGGAGTTTCTATTTCAATAAATCCGTTGTCGCTGTAGTAATCTCTCACAGCTTTTGTGATTTTGTGGCGCATAATTATATTGTCTTTTAAATCACTTCTTCTAAGGTCAAGATAACGGTATTTCAGCCTTAATTCTTCATTAACGTCGCTGTCAGCAACTATTTCAAAAGGAGGAGTCTGAGCTTTTGAAAGAATTCTCAGCTCTTTTGCAAGAACTTCTACATTTCCGGTTTTAATTTTATCGTTTTTAGATTCTCTTTCTCTTACTGTTCCCACTATTGCTATAACAAATTCACTTCTCAAGGTATAAGCCTTGTCAAAAAGGTCTTTGTTATCCGCTTCGTCAAACACTATCTGACAAATTCCTTCACGGTCTCTTAAATCGGCAAACAAAAGTCCGCCTAAAACACGTCTTTTCTGTACCCATCCCATAAGGGTAACTTCTTGCCCCATATATATTTCGGTTATTTCTCCGCAGTATGCGGTTCTTTTTAATCCTGTTATATTTTCACTCATATTTAATTCTCCTTAAAACTTTGTATCAAGAATACCGTTTTGATGCTTATCCAAAATAATTTTAGTGAATTCATTGCAAATATCTGATAAAATTATTTCTTTTTGTTCTCCTGTTTCCATATCCTTTATCATAGCTTTGTCTTCTGAAAGTTCAGTATCTCCTATAATAACAGAATAAGATGCTTCTATTTTATTTGCATATTTCATTTGAGCTTTGACTCCTCTGCCCATTATATCTTCTTCAACATAATAACCTTCAGCTCTTAGATTTTTAGCGATTTCCATTGCTTTTAAGGACGCTTTTTCTCCCATGCTTCCTATATAAAGACTGCATTTTGGGGGAAGAGGGAAGTTAACTTCCGTATTTTCCATAAGCATTATAAGCCTTGAAATTCCAAGTCCAAAACCAATTCCGCACATTTTTGGTCCTCCAAGCTCTTCTACAAGTCCGTCGTATCTTCCTCCGCCGCATACTGTCCCTTGAGCACCTATATTGTTTGAGACGAATTCAAATACGGTTTTTGTGTAATAATCAAGACCTCTTACGATTTTAGGATTTATAACATATTCAATATTCATAGAGCTTAAAGCGTTTTTTACGCTTTCAAAATGAGAACTGCATTCTTCGCATATAAATTCAAGTCCGGTGGGGGCGTTTTTGGAGATTTGGCTGCAAACTTCGCTTTTACAGTCTAAAATTCTAAGCGGATTTTTTTCAAGTCTTGATAAGCAGGTAGGACAAAGCTTATCTTTATACTGTGAAAAATATTTTATCAAAGCTTCGTTAAATTTGGGACGGCAGTTTTTACAGCCAATAGAGTTTAATTCAAGAGTAATATTTTTTATTGAAAGTTCTTTTAAAAGGGTATCGACCAAAGCGATTACCTGAGCGTCAGCCATAGGGCTTTCACTTCCGAAAAGCTCTACACCGAACTGAGTAAATTCTCTTGTTCTTCCCGCCTGGGGTTTTTCATATCTGAAACAGTTTAAAATGTAGTATAGTTTTAAAGGAAGAGAAGTTCCGTAAAGAGAATTTTCTATCATTGCCCTTGCAATTCCTGCAGTTCCTTCAGGGCGAAGGGTAATGCTTCTTCCCCCTTTATCTTCAAAGGTGTACATCTCTTTTTGAACAACGTCGGTAGTATCCCCTACTCCTCTTAAAAAAAGTTCGGTAGCTTCAAAGGTGGGAACTCTTATTTCGGAAAAACCGTATCTTGCCGCTACGTCTCTTGCAGTTTTTTCAACATACTGCCATTTGTAAATATCCTTTGGGATTATATCCATAGTGCCTCTTTGGGCAGTTATTTTAGCCATTTTTTATTTACTCCTTTTATAAAATAATAAAACCTCGTCCCTGAAAATTCAAGGGACGAGGTTAAAAAACTTCGTGGTGCCACCCTTATTCAAGCAAAAAATGCTTCTCATAAGTATTCTTATAACGGAGAAAACCCGTTTTGGCTCAAAAGTGTCTTCAAAAGTCCTTTTTGGGATATTTCCACCTGCAATCCCTCTCTTTAAAAAAGAATATCTTTTTACTCTTCTTTTATCATAGCCTAAATTTATATTTTCAGCAGATAAATAATTTGATTTTGAAAATATATTTAATAAATAATTTAACTCAAAATTGTGTTTTTTATTATAATTATTTTCAATAAATAACTAAATATAAAATGTATTAATTATTTTTAACAGAAAAATAACCGGATAATCAAAAATTATCTTTTATTGTTTTTATCTTCTCTTATAATATCACGCCAGTCAAGATCGCCTCTTTCCAAAGCGCGAACAAGAACTTCAGCGGTAGCTATATTGGTAGCTACGGGAACATTTCTTGCGTCGCACAGACGAAGAAGAGTCATTTCATCGGGTTCTGACGGTTTTGCGGTATGCGGATCTCTGAAAAATATAAGAATATCTATTTCATCACAGGCAATTCTGGATGCAATCTGCTGATCTCCTCCCTGACGTCCGCTTAAAAATTTATGTATTTCAAGTCCTGTTGCTTCGGAAACTATTTTTCCCGTTGCACCTGTTGCACAAATACGGTGCTGGGACAAAATTCCGCAGTATGCAATACAAAACTGTACCATTAATTCTTTTCTTGAATCGTGTGCAATAATAGCGATATTCATTTAGTTTTCCTCCCTATTTATACTTACGTTTTTCCCAAAACCTAAAAAGCGGAACTTTTTCACCTGTTATTCTTTTTGCAATATTGTTATAACAAATACCGGAAAGGGACTTTTTCTTTTTTTTAACGCTTTCCCGTTCAAAAGCATAAAGGCTGTTATCCTCTCCAACTATCCCTAAAAGACGGGTGCGTGTATTATCTATTATGTCGTCTATATTGACAAAATAATTTTTGTATTTGTCAATATAAGAGGCAATAACCCGATTTACAATTAAATATGTATTTTTTATGTTTTTTTTCTGTAAAAGGTCTGCCGTAACTGTTACATCCCGAACAGAAAGTACGTCCGGAGTGGTAATAATAAGAGCTATATCCGCGCACTGGCAGGCGCAGTCAAATTCAAAGCCTATTCCTGCCGGACAGTCTATCAGAACATAGTCATAGTCATTTTTTATTTCTTTGATAAATTCTTTTAGTCTGTTAGTATCAAAAATACTTTTTGAAGAAGGAGCTGCAATAAAAAATAAGTTTTTCATTTTCGGATGCTCTACGATGACATTTTCTTTGTTGATATTATTAATAATGATATCCGAAAGATCAAATACGCATCGGTCTTCCACTCCCAAAAGAATATCCAAATTGCGAAGTCCGGTGTCAAAATCTATACAGATAACCTTTTTATCCATACAGGCAAGAAAATATCCTATATTGGCAGCGCAGGTGGTTTTGCCCACTCCGCCTTTTCCTGATGTGACAATTATACAGCTTCCCATCTTTTCACCTATAAAAATTTATCTATTGAAATCCCACATATCGTATACATAATAAAAGTATTGTATACATTATTAAGTTTATCACAAAAAGTCTTTGATTGTCAAATATTATTAGTGTTTTACGGATGGTTTTTTTATAAAAAATCACATTTTGTTAAAATAAAAGGCAGAGCATTATATATAAAGCCTGCCTTTTTAAAAAAATTAGTAATTCATTTTAGTATAATTCCAATTTTTCAGAATATCCGATATTTCTTTTGCGTCCTTTTTAGCCTGTTCAAGATTATGTTCTAGATAGTTTCCGCATTCTTTTTCGGAAGCTCCCGGAATTTCGCCTTCATAAGAAGCTATAAATTTCATGGATTCTTTTACAATATCAAGAGAAGTTTCATCAGAAATTCCTCTTGTAAGAAAATAAAATCCTGTACGGCATCCCATGGGACCGACATAAACTATATTGTCAGAATATTTTGTATTTCTGGCATAAGTGGCAAAAAGATGTTCAATGGTATGAATACTTTTATAATCCAGATAATCTCCTTTGTTGGGTTTTTTCATTCTTATGTCATATGTAGTGATATCTCCGTCTTTTCGGGAAATATACATTCCTTCCTTTAAAACGGTATGGTCTACCTTAAAGCTTTCTATTTTGTTCATTTTCATCATCCTTTTTATAGTTATTTTTTTATTATACCAGTAAAATTAAAAAATTTATAGTTTTTATGGAAAAATAAAAAATACAATGTTATAATTATAAAAGATATATAAATTTTGGGAGCAGAAGTATGGGTCATATAGGTTTTTCTTATATAGGAGCGTTATTTCTTCTGATGCTTTTTATTCCCAATTTTATTTGGATAAAAAATAAGCCTGAGAATTATAATAATAAAAATGAAAACAAAGTGCTTTCTGTCTTTGAAAATATAGGGCAGATAATGGTTTGCGGCTGTGCTTTATTGTTTTCTGATTTTAACATACGGTATTCTACGCATATTTTTTGGCTTTTATTAGCTTTTACAGCAATGATTTTATATGAGATTTGGTGGATAAAATATTTTAAAAGCGAAAAAAAGCTGAAGAATTTTTACAGCGATTTTTTAAAAATTCCTGTTGCCGGGGCTACCCTTCCGGTTATTGCGTTTTTATTTCTCGGCATATACGG